>JASHYB010000133.1 GCA_030043255.1 Thermoplasmata archaeon
CGTGCTGCGCTACCTGCTCGGCTACCCGGACGTCCGCAACTACGACGGCTCCTGGACCGAGTGGGGGAACCTGGTCCGGACGCCGATCGAGAAGTGAGCCGGCGCTAGCGCGCGCCGGTCGGCCCCCGGACCCGGGGTTCGGGGCGCTCGAGCTTCTCGACCAGGAACTGGTGCAGGTTCCCCTCCTGGCGGTGGGCGAGGAGCTTTTCGCCGGTCTGGTCGGACCAGCGGACCATCTCGATCGGGCTCGTCGGGTCGTCGGTGACCAGCAGCAGCGCTTCGCCCGGGGCGCGGTGGGCCAGCTCCTCGTTCAGCCGGACGAGGACCGCCGAGCACTCGACGCCGACCTCGATCAGCTCCGCCTCGGGGGTGAGCGGCCAGCAGCGGATCCGGCGGACGCGGATCTCCTCCTCGACGGCGCCGCGCACCTGCTCGGCGGTCGCGAGGGTCCGCGCCGGCGCGCCCGGGTCCGCGGGCCGCACGCGGACGACCCAGCCGTCATCGTACGGGCGGTCGTTGAGCAGCCGCGGGCGCTGGCGGAGCCGCTCGTTCCGCTCCACGATCTCCGCCGCGACCGGCAGGCGCACCGCGCCCGTGTAGCGCGCGCTCTCGACCGTCGCGACGCTGCGGCCCCGATCGAGCGTGCCCTCGACGGGGCGGAACGTCAATTCCCGGAACGTCCCGGCGAACGCGGCGCGGCTCGCCATCACGCCGAGCCGGGCGGTGCCGTCGCCGGAGTCCGCCTTCCACCAGACCCCCTCCTCGACGTCGTACAGGCGGTCCTCCGGGAGCGGGCAGCCGAGGATCTCCACGAGCCGCGGCAGCGGCGCAGGGTCTATAGCCGCGCGCGGCGCGCCAAGCCTTTTCTCGCCCGCCGGGCGTTCGGCGGCCGTTGCCCGCCGATCCTTCCGGGCCGGCCGTCACGGCGCCCCGCGGGGTCTGTCGTTGCGGCCACTACCCCTGCCCGCACATGCTGGTGCGGCCGGCCCCCGGCGCGTCGGGCTTTCGCCTGGAGCCGAGCGGGCCCTGCGCGATCTGCGGGGAGGCGAACTGCCGCGCGTACGCGCCGGCCGGTTCCCGGGCCGAGGAGCGCTAGCCGTACGCCTCGTGGATCAGGTAGTCCTTGAGGTGGCGGAGCCGCTCCTCCCAGAAGTGGAAGTGCCAGGAGCGGGCCTCCTCCCAGGCCCCTCCGCTCCCCCAGCCGGCGTGCTCGAGCGTGACGTCGATCCCCTCGGGGGACTCCTGGAGCCGGACGTAGACGCTGGTGCGCGGCTCCGGCTCGTTCATCAGCGCCGCGAACGGCGGCGGGGCGTACCACCGGAACCCGAGATCGACGTCCGGGGCGAGCTGAGTGATCGTGCCCGGGCTCTCGAACCCGGAGGCTCCGGTCCAGCGCAGACGGTAGGCGCCACCGACCTTCGGCTCGACCGTCACCTCGTCGGCCAGCCAACCGCGGAGGCGCGACGGCTCGAGGAAGGCGGCGTGGATCATGCCGATCGGCAGCGGGATCGTCACCTGGATCAGGATCGGGTCGAGCGCCTCGTCCACGGACCGCCGGCGGCCCGCGCGGACTAAAGGCGTTTCCGGCGCGAGGTTTCCGCTACGGTACGAGGACGATGCGGCGACCGCTCTCCCCTTCCCGACCCCAGACCGAGGCGACCTCGGACAGCGGGACCGTCTCGAGGTCCATGGGCAGGCGTCCCTCCTCCGCGAGCGTCCAGATTTGCGGCAGCACGACACCGATCTGGTCGAGCGGCACGCTGCCGATCCCGCTGCCGAGCAGCTCGAGACCGCTGCCCCTCAGGGCCGCTGAGGGCAGGGTCGCGGTCGGACCGGCCATCGAGCCCACCGACACGTAGCGCGTCCGGTGCACGGTGCGCGGGTTCCCGCGCCCCAGCAGGTGCGCGATCAGCAGCTCGGCCGTCCGGCCCCAGAGAAAGTCCACCACCACGTCGTACGGGCGGCCGCCGGAGCTAGCGTCCAGCGCCTTCACGATCGCCTCGTCGGCCTGGCGCAGGGAGACCGTCGCGTCCGCGCCGAGTCCGGGCAGCTTCGCGAGCGCCTCCTCGTTGCGTCCGGCACCGACGAGCCGGCCCGCGCCGAAGTGCCGGGCGATCGGGAACGCCAGCCGACCGGCGGCGCCGGTCGCGCCCAGCACCAGGACGCTCTCGCCCGGCTGGAGGCGGGCGCGGTAGGCGAGCGCGAACCAGGAGGCAAAGGCCGCGTTCGGGAGCGCGGCCGCCACCGCGTCGGAGAGGCCGGTCGGCACGGGCAGGCAGCGGTCCTGCGGCACGACCGTCCGCTGCTGCATCGTACCGTTCGGCGGACGGGGGCCGCTGGCGTAGACCCGTCGACCGTCGGGGAGGAGGCCCACCGCGTCGGCCCCGAGGCCCGACGGCAGCGTCGCCGGACCCGCGTAGTGGTGGCCCTCGGCCATCCCCCGGGCCAGACGGGTCCAGGCGGCCGCCCGGACGTTCAGCAGCTGCTCCCCCGGTCCCGGATGGGGTTCGGGGAGCTCGCTGTAGACCGGGGCCCGGCCGAACTCCTGGATCACGGCGGCCTTCATCTTCGCCTCTTGCTCGGGTAGCCTCTCCGGGCGAAAAGCAACCGGGGCCCACGCGGGGCCGGTAGACTCGCCCGCCACCGGCGGGTGCGTCGTGGGAGCTTCTCGGCCCGTACTACGACCGGTTCGAAATCGCCGAAAGGCAGCTTCTTACGCTGCGGCCTCCTGAGCGAGCCATGTCGCCGGGCCCGAAGGCTCAACGGACCCCGGTCGCTGCGGGTCGTGCGAGGCCCCGCCCTCGTCTCGGCGCCGCGCTCGCGGCCCTGGGGCTGGCCGCAGTCCTGACG
>JASHYB010000134.1 GCA_030043255.1 Thermoplasmata archaeon
TTGCAGGAGACGACCCGGAGCGCGCGCTTGCCGCGACCGGCATCGTAGTTCGCGAGCGCGTTGAACGACGCCTCCGCGACGTCGGCCTCCTCACCGCCCTGGTAGACCGCCCGCACCCCGGCCTTCTGGTAGAGGGACCGGTTCTCGCGCCCGACGTCCTCGGGGGTGGCGTCGACGACGACGTCGACCTTCCCCAGCAGCTCCGCGAGGCGGCCGGCGACCGGGAGCCCCGCCGCGGCGAACTTGCCCGGGTCCCCTTCGCCCGCCACGTAGAGGGCGTAGCCGCGGTCGACCGCCCGGCGGGCGACGTAGTCCGGCCGGGTCTTGGCGACCCCCACGAGCTCGAGGTCCGGCTGGCGCGCGACGGCGTCGGCGACGCGCTTACCGATCGTCCCGAACCCGTTCACCCCGACCCGGACCTTGGCCATCGGAGCCTCCCCTACCTCGACCGGGTCCCGGGGTAATGACCTGAGCGGCCTCGCCCGCGGCGCTCCGCAGCCTTAATCCTCGGCGCCCCGTCCGCGCCCGCCGATGGAGTTCCGGCTCTCCGACGAGGAGCGGGCGTTCCAGGAGGCGGCCCGCCGGTTCGGCGACCGCGTCCTGCGCCCGCACGAGCGGCAGATCGACGCGGACGGGCGCATCCCGCCGGAGGTCCTCGCGGCGATGGCGGAGCTCGGCCTGCTCGCGATGCCCGTGCCGGAGGCGTACGGCGGGATGGGGGCGTCGGCGGTGCTCACCGAGCTCGCCGCCGAGGAGGTCGGCCGGGGGGACTTCTCCATGGCGACCGCCGTCTTCTTCCTGCTCGAGGCCGGCTGGGGCCACATCCTCGCCCGCCACGGCACCGAGGAGGCGAAGCAGGAGCTCCTGCCGGCGGTGACGGCCGGCCGGGCGTTCCTCGGCATCGCGACCACCGAGCCGACCGGCGGGAGCGACCTCGCCAACCTGCGCACCACCGCCCGCCGCGACGGCGACCGGTTCCTCCTCCGCGGGGAGAAGGCGTTCGTCTCCGGGGTGGAGGAGGCGAAGCGGCTGGGCGGCGGGCACCTGACGCTGGCGAAGGCCGACGGCGGGGGCTTCGACTTCCTGTACGTGCCGACCCGCACCGACGGGATCACGACCCAGCGCTTCGAGAACATGGGCCGGATGGGGATCTCGACCGGGGGCCTCAGCTACGCGGACGCCGCCGTGCCGGCGAAGTACCTGATCGGGTCCGAGCGGCGCGGCTTCGACTGCGCCATGGAGGGGTTCAGCGTCGCGCGGACGTTCGTCAGCGCGGCGTGCGTCGGCGCCGCCGAGCGGGCGCTCGAGACCGGGATCGCCTACATCCGCGAGCGGCGGGCGTTCGGCCAGCCGCTCGGCAAGTTCGAGGCGATCCAGTTCGAGCTCGTCGACCTGTACACCCAGGTCGAGGCGGTCAAGTGGCAGTGCCGCCGCGCCGCCTGGCTGCTGGACGAGTACACCCTGAAAGGGGACGCGACGCACCGCTCCGAGGTCGACCTCGCGGTCGCCGCGGTGAAGCTGACCGCCCCGCAGGTCGCCTTCGAGGCGGTCAAGCGGGTGATGATGTGGTTCGGGGCCGCCGGCTACACGAAGGAGGTCGGCCTCGAGCTCGGCCTGCGCGGGATCATGAGCTACCTGGTCGGGGCCGAGGGGGGCCTGAACATCATGCGGATCATCCTCGGCCGCGAGCTGCTCGGCAAGGAGTTCGTCCCGTACAAGTGACGGGGGCCGACCCCGCCGGGGCGGCCGGACGCGGGCCGGCCGGCGTGCCGCACTCTGGCAGGGTTCACGGCACGTTCAAGTAGCCCCGGCCGGCTCCCCGCCCCCGTTCGAGGTGGACCATGCCGCAGGCAAGCTCCTCCGTTAACCCGTTCGAGACCGCGAAGCGCCAGATCGACATCGTTGCCGACCTGATCGGGATCAACGGCGGGGTGCGCGAGGTGCTCAAGCACCCCAAGCGCGAGCTGACCGTCAACTTCCCGGTGAAGATGGACGACGACACCTACCGGGTCTTCACCGGCCACCGGGTCCAGTACAACATGGCCCGGGGACCCTGCAAGGGCGGGATCCGCTACCACCCGCAGGTGACGCTGGACGAGGTCCGGGCGCTCGCCGCCTGGATGACCTGGAAGTGCGCCGTCGTCAACATCCCGTACGGCGGGGCGAAGGGCGGGGTCATCTGCGACCCGAAGGCGATGACCAAGAGCGAGCTCGAGCGGCTGACCCGCCGCTACGCGAGCGAGATCAGCTCGTTCATCGGCCCGGAGATCGACATCCCGGCGCCGGACGTGTACACCGACAGCCAGACGATGAGCTGGATCATGGACACCTACTCGATGCAGAAGGGCTACTCGGTCCCCGGCGTCGTCACCGGTAAGCCGATCGCGCTCGGCGGCAGCGAGGGCCGGGGCGAGGCGACCGGCCGCGGCTGCGCCTACGTCATCCGCGAGGCGGCCAAGGACGCCGGCGTCAAGGTCAAGGGCGGCACCGTCGCCGTCCAGGGGTTCGGCAACGCGGGCAGCGTCGCCGCGAACCTGCTGCACGACGAGCAGGGGGCGAACGTGGTCGCGGTCTCCGACTCCAAGGGCGGGATCCTGAAGGCGGACGGGCTCAACCTGCACGCCGTCGAGGAGCACAAGCGCAAGACCGGCTCGGTCGTCGGCTTCCCGGGCTCGAAGGCGATCTCCAACGAGGAGATCCTCGAGGCGAAGGTCGACATCCTGATCCCGGCGGCGCTGGAGAACCAGATCACCGGCAAGAACGCCGACAGGATCCAGGCGAAGATGGTCGCCGAGGCCGCCAACGGCCCGACGCTCCCGGAGGC
This sequence comes from Thermoplasmata archaeon, assembly GCA_030043255.1. Classification (GTDB taxonomy): domain Archaea; phylum Thermoplasmatota; class Thermoplasmata; order Lutacidiplasmatales; family UBA184; genus Lutacidiplasma. The sequence continues at coordinate 2,825 of JASHYB010000134.1, forward strand.
CGATACGGTGCTGTTCCAGAAGAAGGTCACCGTGCTGCCGGACATCCTCGCGAACGCCGGCGGCGTGACGGTCAGCTACTTCGAGTGGGCGCAGGACATCCAGGGGTTCTTCTGGTCGCTCGACGAGGTCAACCAGCGCCTCGAGCGGGTGATGGTCCAGTCGTACAACGACGTCCACAAGGTCGCTCAGGAGAGGAAGGTCCACCACCGGACGGCCGCCTACGTCGTCGCGATCCAGCGGGTCGTCGACGCGATGCGCCTGCGCGGGACCTACCCGTAGGGAATCCCGAGCGGGAACCCATTCCTGGGGCGGGGAAGGAAGGCCGTGGCCGACCTTCCCCGCTGTCGTCACGCGTCGTGGGC
>JASHYB010000135.1 GCA_030043255.1 Thermoplasmata archaeon
GGACGGCGGCTGGAACTGCTTTCCCGGTCGCCACGGCACGCTGGACGGCTGGGAGGCGCTCGCCGCGTTCGCCGTGCTGCCGCGGGCGGCTCGCTCCGCCGAGGTCGACCGCGCCGTCGAGCGGGGCGCCGAGTTCTACCTGGAACGCGGGCTGCTGCGGGAGGGCCGCGGCAGCTACGCGCCCTGGCGCCGTCTCCACTACCCGAACCACTACTACTACGACCTGCTGGTGGGGCTCTCGATGCTGACGCGGCTCGGCTACGGCGACGACCGCCGTCTCCGTCCGGCGCTCGAGCTCCTCGAGCGCAAGCGCAACGCGGACGGCACCTGGAACCTCGAGGCGTACCACCCCGACTCCGAGGACCCGAACTACCAGCTCCGGCCGCCGTTCTACCCGTTCGCGCTGGAGCCGGTCGGGCGACCGAGCCGATGGATCACCGCCACAGCGCTTGAGGTGCTCCGCGCGTGCGGGCGCGCGTAGACTCCGGACCGCCCGCCTTCCGGCTGCATCGGGGCGGAAGCTTCCGACGTCGCCTGGCGCTCGCGTTCGGCCAGGACGAGTCGGTCGGCGACGCGCTGTGGCGACGGCTCGTGCACGGCGCCGGGGCGTTCGTGCTCGTCTACTTCGTGCTGCCCAACGACTTCTTCGTCCTGCTGCCGAAGGAGGCGGTCCTCCTCCTGGCCCTCGCGGCGGTGGTGGTGATCGAGGTGCTGCGCCTCGGCTTCGGCCTCGAGGTCCCGACGCTCCGCGACTACGAGGCGCACCGCCTGGCCAGCTACGTGTTCTACTCGGTCGGGCTGGTCGTCGCCGTCCTGCTGCTGCCCGAGGGGCTCGCCTGCGCCGTCGTCCTGGGCACCGCGCTCGTCGACCCGCTCGCGGGGGAGCTCCGGGCCGCCCCGGTCGGCCGGTTCGTGGGGCTGGGCGTGCCGGTCGCCGCCTACGCGGCGCTGGCGGTCGTCGCGCTGTGGGCGGTCGGCCGCTGGCCGGTGCTCGACGCGCTCGCGCTCGGGCTGGCCGCGGCGGTCCTTGCCGTCGCCGTGGAGCGCTGGCGGTTCCGCTGGCTGGACGACGACCTGACGATGACGCTCGCGCCGGCCGCGCTGCTGTACGGCGTCGGGGTCCTGGCGCTGGGGCTCCCCCGCTGAGCGGGGGGCGGAGGCGAGCCGCTCAGACGACCGGCGTCAGCACCGCGTGCGGCGAGCCCTTCTGCGGGTCCGGCGAGATCGCGTAGATCGTCGTCCGGGGCCGGATCCCGTAGATGCACGGGGCGTTGTCGATGTTGACGATCCGGAAGTAGGTGTCCATCATGTTCAGGATCTCGCTGGAGACCAGCAGCCCCGGCTTCAGCAGGCCGATCCCGAGGTTGCCGACGTGCTTCGTGCGCGAGACCCCGCTGAAGTACATGCGGATGGCGACCTGGTCCCCCATCAGGCTCTCGAAGGTGTCGAACGCCATGTACTCGATGAACGGCTTGCGTTCCGGACCGGCCGCCGCCTTCTCGGCGGTGACCATCGCCCGCATCGCCTCGTCCCGGCCGAACCGCGCCATCGGCAGGATGTACGGGTCCTCGGTCTCGCTGATGGTGTAGTCCGGGATCCGCACGCGCGTGTCGAAGTGGTGGGCGGGGACGTACCGCACGAGCGCCTCGCGCAGCTTCTCGGGGGACTCGCCCGCGGCGAGCACCGCGATCATCCCGCGGCCCTGGCTGAGGAAGTTCAGGAACGTCGGCGTGAACAGCATGTAGTAGTCGTCGACGCCGACGTTCACGTCGACCTCGAAGGCGTTGAAGCTCCCGCGCCGCAGCCCGCCGCCGAGCAGCGCGTCGAAATCGGGGATGCCGGTGGAGTAGTAGCGATCCGGGTCGGCGAGGGAGGGCCAGGCGGTGGCGGTCGCGTGGCCGTTCAGCGGTCCGGTGACCCCGAGCGCCTCGAACCGGCCGCCGTTCAGGGTCACGGCGTAGCGGGGCTTGCCGATGTTCGTCGCCCGGAGCTTCTCCAGGCGCAGGTGGCGGACCCGCCGCTCGTCCAGCTCCTCGCGCTGGATGGAGATCAGCCCGTCGACGAGGTACTCGATCCCGCCGGCCTCGGGTTTCTCGAGGATCATGACGACGTCGGTGCTGGAGGCCTCCACCAGGTCCTTCTGGAGGGCCATCACGAACTCCTCCATCTCCAGACCGTACTTGTGGGTCACACCCTCGAGGGAGTCGATGACCAGCAGCGACTTTTCCGGCAGCGCCCGCTCGATGCGGTTGTAGACGTTCTCCACCTCGGGCATCGGGCTGCGCTTGAGCAGCGCGGCGAGGTGCGTCCGGTCCACGCGCGTCGGCGGCCCGCGCTCCTGGCCGAAGCTGCCGAGAACCTCGCGCCCGGCCCGGATCTTCTTCTGCTCGCTCTCCGGCAGCTCGGCCGGCCGGCCCTTGCCGCTCGTCTGGACGGTGTCGAGGAACAGCTTGGCGGCGTCCAGGATGCGCGAGCGCATCTCGGTGGTCTTCAGCCACGGGAACTGGCGGTAGAGCGTCTCGTCGCCCACCCGCGTCGACAGGTAGAACGAGCGCGACGGCTGCCCGATCCGCTCGAGCAGTTCGAGGCCGAAGGTCGTCTTGCCCGTACCGGCCCCGCCCTTGATGATCAGCGAGCGCCCGCCCTTGCCGCTCAGGAACGAGACCACCTCGGGGGGTACCCGTCCCAGCGTTCCGCCGTCTTCGTTGCTCATACTTGCCCGGGGAAGTTCGTTCGGAAGGAGGCCCCCGGCGACCCGCGACCCATCGAGCGTCCCGCCGAAAGATGGGTGGTCTGAGGGTCAAAAGCTTTTGGCCGGAATGCGGTGCCGCGGGGGCCCTTCGGCGACCGTTCAGCGCTGCGCCGTCGCGCGGGCGGCGGTGCGGGCCGCGGCCAGCGCCTCCTCGAGCGGGGCCCCGGGTTCGCCGACGGCCGTGGCCGCCGACGGATTGCCGCCGCCCTTGCCGCCGAACGCCGGCTTCGCCGCCTCCAGCACCGCGAGGGCGCTGACCCCCGGAGCGGTCGATCCGACGAACAGGGTGCCCTTCGCGTCCCGCTCGGAGGCCAGCAGCACGACCCGGCCCTCCACCTTGCTCAGGATGCGCGACAGCTCGGCCAGCCCGCCGCGGTCGAGCGGCAGCTGCGCGGCGACGATCGTCACCGCCCCGACGGTCTCGGTCCGGCGGGCGTCGCGCAGCAGCTCGGCGGCGGTCCCTTCGAGGTCCCCCCGCGTCCGCGCCTTCTGCAGCTTGCGACCCTCCTCGACCTCCGCTAGCAGGCGGTCGATGCCGTCGGGCAGTCGGTCCGCCGGCACGCCCAGCCGACGCGCCGCCTCGCGCAGGATCGCCTCGTGCTCCTCGCGCAGCTCGAGCGCCCGCTCGCCGCTCGCGAAGGAGACGCGCACCACCCCGTCCTGGATCCGCTCGACGTCCAGCAGCTGGATCGCTCCGACCTCGCTGGTGTGGGTGCAGTGGGTCCCTCCGCAGGCTTCGACGTCGAAGCCGGGGACCTCGACGATCCGCAGCTCCTTGCCCGGGACCGCCCCGCCCTGGTACAGGGTGAAGCCGAACCGCTTCTCCGCCTCGGCGCGGCTCTCGAAGTAGCTCTTGACCGGGCGGTCCTCCCGGACGATCGCGTTGACGCGGCGGTCGACGTGGCGCAGCTCCTCCGGGCTGGGCGCGCGGAAGTGGGTGATGTCGATCCGCGCGATCTCCGGGGCCTTGTGCGCGCCGGCCTGCCAGACGTGCGGTCCGAGCACCTCGCGGAGCGCGCCGTTGAGCAGGTGCGTCGCCGTGTGGTGCTGCATCAACTGGGTGCGCCGTACGGGGTCGATGTGGCCCCGGACCCGGTCCCCGACGTGGAACGGCGCCGGCCGCTCCAGGCGCTGGATGACGTGCGGTCCCTTGCGCCCGACATCGACGACCGGGAGCTCGCCGAGCTGGCCCCGGTCGGCGACCTGGCCGCCTCCGGTGGG
>JASHYB010000136.1 GCA_030043255.1 Thermoplasmata archaeon
TTGGTCTGCAACTTATATAGGGGTCCCCGGGTCGGGGCGCGGGGGATGAGGAACACCTGTCTCTCCGATTCGGTGACGAGACCGGCGACTAGCTGACCCCAACCTCCGGAGTGCTGACGTGCCCGCAAGCTCCCCATCGTTCGGCTTCCTCGCCGTGATCGTGGTGGTCGTCATCGTCGCCGCGGGCGTCGGCGCGGGGCTGCTCTACCTCCACAACCACCCGAGCCTCCCCTCGGGCCCGGCGACCGTCGCGGTGGGCGACAACGTGACGGTGAACTACGTCGGCGTCTTCGGCAGCGGCCCGCAGGACGGCAAGATCTTCGACACGTCGATCAAGGCGATCGCCACCGACAACGCCTCCTACCCGAAGTCGCTGGAGTACACGCCGCGGAACTCGTCGGGGTACACGCCGCTACCGGTCCACGTCGGGCCGAACACGCCGAGCGGCGGCTACAACGTCAGCGGGACCACCTACGGCAGCGTCGTGCCGGGGTTCTGGAAGGGGCTGGTCGGGCTGCCGGTCAACGTCACCCGCGCGATCACGGTGATCCCGAGCCAGGGCTACGGCGCGCTCAACACGAGCTGCCTGGGGACGCTGCCGCTGACGCAGAAGGTCCCGACGCTGATCACCTACACCCGGTCCGCCTTCTCGAGCAACTACACCGGCGTGACCGCAGCGGCCGGGGTGACCTTCAAGGACCCCACGTACAGCTGGACCGACGTCGTGCTCAGCGCGAACGCCTCCTCCGTCGTGGTCGAGCGCGCCCCGACGGTGGGCACCACCACGAGCCCGTACGGCTGGCCGATCCTGGTCGCCAACGTCACCTCCGGGACGATCACGCTCCAGAGCCAGCTCACGCCGGCCAGCGTCGGCAGCGTCCTCGGGAGCATCCCCGGCGCGACCGTCTGCTCCTCGACGAAGTTCCTGGTCTGGTCGGTCAACCTGAACGCCGGGACGTTCGTCGCGAACTACAACAAAGAGGTCGTCGGCGAGACCCTGATCTTTGACGTGACGGTCGTGGCGATCGCGTCGTCGTAGGGGCCCGAAGGCGCCTACAGCGTCACCTTCCCGCGCTTCATCAGTTCCTCGAGGTGCGCCTCCGCCACGGAGGCGAGAGTGTCCTCGGCGGGCCGGCGCCGGCCGGAGTACTGTCGCAGCGTGCGCAGCGCCTCGGCCCGCCGCGCGCGGGAGCGGGCGATCAGCTCGCGGCCCTCCCGGTCGACGGCGTCCAGCTCGCGGGAGACGGTGTCGACCTCCTTCATCAGCTCCGACCGGGCCTTGCCCTTCTCGCGCAGCTGAGCCACCAGGCTGCCGGCGCTCTGGAGCTTGTCGCGGATCGCCCCCATGGTCGCGTCCCGCTCGGTCCGGGCCTTCTGCAGCTCGTCGCCGAGGCGCTCGACCTCGGCGCGGGCGGCGACGACCGCGGCGTCCGCCTCCTTGCGCAGCCGGGCATGTTCCGCCACGACCGCGACCCGGCCCTCCGCCTCCTTCAGGTCCGCCGCCCGCTTGCGCAGCCGAGCGATCAGGGCGTTCTCGGCGTCCAGCTTCAGGGCCCGGGTCTGCTGCTGCAGCTCCAGCTCGGCGATCTCCCGGCGGATCGCCTCCGGGCGCTCGTGCTCGCCCTTGTCGAAGGTGAGCAGCAGCTCCCGCCGGCGGACCACCGCCTCGTCGGCCTTGCGTCGCGCGGCGTCCCGGGCGTGGCGTAGCTCGGTGAGATGGCGGCCGAGCTGGCCGTGCGCGTGGTGGAGCTTCTCGACCTCCGCCTGCGGCTCGTCCCGGCGCTCGAAGAGCGCCCGCTGCTCGTCCGAGAGCTTGCGCAGCTCGCCGAGCAGCTTGTGGCGACGGTCGAGCAGGGACTCGAACTTGCCCTCCAGGACGCGGAGCTTCTGCCGCTCGTCCCGCTCCTCGCGGTCCGCCTCCTCCGACAGGAGCACCCGGGGGGTCACGACCCTCCGAGTCCCCGGGGCTCTCAAAAGGGCTTCGAAGCGGACCCAAGCCCGCCTAGCGCGGGCGCGCTCGGGGACGGGCTCCCCGGCGGCGGGGGGCCTCGGCGGCGACGAACAGCTGGGCGGCGAAGAGCGCGGCCGGGACCGCCGCGTCGATGTTCACGACGGCGATCGGCGCGCAGGACTGCAGCATCGCCGACAGCGCCGCTTCCCCGCGCCCGCCGCGCCCGTAGCCCACCGACGTCGGCACCCCGATGACGGGGGCCCGGACCAGCCCGGCCACGACCGTCGGCAGTGCCCCCTCGCGGCCGGCGAACACCAGGTAGGCCTCGGGGCCGGCCCGCTCGAGGGCCCCGAGCGCGCGCAGCAGCCGATGCAGCCCGGCGACCCCGACGTCGTAGGAGGTCAGGACCTTCAGCCCGAGCTCGGTGAGCAGCGCGCGAGCCTCGTCCGCGACCGGCACGTCGCTGGTGCCCGCGGCCAGGATCGCCACCGTTCCGGTTCGGTAGCGGCCGCCGATCGGGCCCGGGAGCCGCAGGAGGCGGCCCCCGGCCAGGCTGCGCAGACGGCCGCGGGGCCGGTCGAGCCTCGCGAGCGCGCGGCGCTGCGCGGGCGTCGGACGGGAGACGAAGCCCCCGCGTCCGTCCTCCAGGAACGCCCGGGCGATCTCGACCAGGTGCTCGACGCTCTTGCCCTCGCCGAGCACGACCTCCGGGACCCCGACCCGGGCCCCGCGGCCGGTGTCGAGTCGTGCAAAGTGTCCCACCCGGCGCTCGCGATCCGGGCGAGGGGGCCCCGAGGCCGGTCGGCGCGCCACCGCCGGTCGGACCCGGCCTCGGAGATAACCTAGGCCGGCCGGCGCCGTCGCACGCGCGCGGCTCTCCCCGCCGACCCGAGTACTGATATAGCGCGCCCCCGTGCTCGGCCGATTCTCGGCGGATGGTCGATTTCTCGCTCTCCCCGGAGGCCGAGAGCCTGCGGGACCTCGCCCGCAAGTTCGCCCGGGGCGAGATGGCCCCGCACGCGGCGGAGTGCGACCGCGGCGCCCGATTCCCCGAGGAGATCTACCGCAAGGCGCACGCCCTCGGCCTGATGAACCTGAACGTCCCGACCGATTTCGGCGGGAGCGGGCTCTCGCTGCTCGAGCAGTGCGTCATCGTCGAGGAGCTCGCCTACGCCTGCGCCGGCATGACCACCTCGATCATCGCGAACTGCCTCGCGCTGGAGCCGATCCTGCTCGGCGCCACCCCGGAGCAGCGGCAGCGCTGGCTCGCCCCGTTCTGCGCGAGCTACCAGCTCGCCTCGTTCTGCCTCACCGAACCGTCCGGCGGCAGCGACGCCGGCGCGCTGCGCACCCGAGCCCGGCGCGACGGCGACGCCTACGTCCTCGACGGCGAGAAGTGCTTCATCACCAACGCTCCGCACGCCTCGCTCTACACCGTCTTCGCGACCGCCGACCCGGCGCTTCGCCACAAGGGGATCAGTGCGTTCGTCGTGCCGCGGTCCGCGGAGGGGGTCGTGCCCGGCAAGGACGAGGAGAAGATGGGCCACCGGGCGTCGTCGACCAGCACCGTCCGCTTCGAGCGGGTGCGGGTGCCGGCGACCGACCGGCTGCTGGCGGAGGGGGATGGCTTCGGGCTCGCGATGCGGACCCTCGACCAGACCCGCACGCCCATCGGGGCGCTCGCCACGGGCATCGCCCAGGCAGCGCTCGACCACGCGGCCCGGTACGCGCTCAGGCGGGAGACCTTCGGCAAGCCGATCGCCGAGCACCAGGCGATCCAGATCAAGCTCGCGAACATGGCCCAGGCGGTCCACGCCTCGCGCCTGCTGACCTGGCAGGCCGCGTGGACGAT
>JASHYB010000137.1 GCA_030043255.1 Thermoplasmata archaeon
CTCTACGGGACGACGCGCGAGCAGCTCGCCCGCGTCTCCGTGAGCGCCCACGAGATGGGCTCGAAGAACCCGAACGCGCACTACCGCAACCGGCTCACCGTCGAGCAGGTCGTCGGCGCCCCGCCGATCGCCGAGCCGCTCGGGGTGCTCGACTGCGCCCCGTTCTCGGACGGCGCCGCCGCGCTGGTCCTCGGGCCGCTCGAGGAGGCGCGCCGGCACACCGACACGCCGGTGCGGATCGCCGCGAGCCAGGTCGCCTGCGACACCATGGCGCTGCAGCACCGCCCGGAGATCACGAGCGTGGGAGCGACGGTCGACGCGGCCCGTCGGGCGTTCTCGCGGGCCCGTCGCGCGCCGGCCGACGTCCAGGTCGCCGAGATCCACGACGCCTACTCCATCTGCCCGATCGTCGGCCTGGAGGACCTCGGGTTCGTCGAGCGGGGCCAGGCCGGCCCGGAGTACGCGAGCGGCCGGTTCGGCGTCGGGGGGCGGCCGACCGTGAACCCGTCCGGCGGCACGAAGGCCCAGGGACGGCCGTTCGGCGCGGTCGGGGTCGCGCAGGTCGTCGAGCTGGTCCGCCAGCTCCGCGGCGAGGCGAAGGACCGCCAGGTCGACGGCGCCTCGCTCGCTCTCGCCCAGGACCTCGGCGGCACCGGCGGGACGACCGTCGTCCACCTGCTGGAGCGGGCGAACTAGGGGGCACGATGTCGATCGCACGGTTCTGGCGCGAGACCCCGCGGCGGTACAACCTCGGCGGCTCCAAGTGCACCGTCTGCGGGACCGTCTACTTCCCGCCCCGGCCGGTCTGCCCGGTCTGCCCGCAGCACCGCCGGTCCATCGAGAAGATGGTCCCGTCCCAGCTCTCCGGCCGGGGGGAGGTCCTGTCGTACACCATCGTCCACGAGGCGGCCGAGGGGTTCGAGATGCAGGTGCCGTACGTCCTCGCGCTGGTGAAGACCGACGAGGGCCCGGTGCTCACCGGCCAGGTGGTCGACCTCGAGCCGGCCGCGGTCCGCATCGGGATGCGGGTGCACGCGACCTTCCGCAAGCTCCGCGAGGAGGGCGCCGCGGGGGTCATCCACTACGGCTACAAGTTCGCCCCCACCGACGACGGGGAACGCGCGCCGGGACCGGAGCCGCCGACGGAGAAGGTGGGCGCCGGGACCGCGCCGGCGGACCGGGCCCGCGCGTGACCGCGAACGAGCCCCCGGACGGCTACGCCCCCGTGCCCGAGGACCCTCCGGCCGACGAGGAGTACGCGCGGACCTACGCGGCCGGCTACGAGGAGGGGGTGCGGGCCGCCCTGCGCGAGGTCCTCGCCCACGCCGCGCGGGGCCGCACCAACCAGGAGCTGCGGGCGCTCGTGCAGAGCCGGCTCGCCCGGCTCGCCGAGGAGGTCGACCTGAAGCGCCGCAGCCTGCTCGCGCCGCCCCGGCCACGGCCGTTCGGCGAGCTCGCGCGGGACCGGCGGGGGACCGGCTTCCCCGCCGGGGTCCTGCCCACCGCGGCCCCGGCCGGGCCCGCTCCGCTCGCGCCGAAGGCGACCGTCCTGGTCCGCGAGTCGCGCCCGGAGCGGGCGATCGAGCTGCTGCGCGCCTCCCGCCGCGCCTTCCCCCGTCTCGCGCTGGTCTCGCTCCGTCCGCCGGAGCTCGGCGACCCGTCAGTCGAGACCGTGGTCGTCGCCGTCCGGGAGGGCGGCACCGTCCCGGGCGGGCACGTCTCGCCGGGGGAGGTCGCCGGGCGGCTGCGGGATCCCATGGAGGCCCCCGGCGGGGCGCTGGTCTACCTGGACGCGCTGGAGTTCTTCATCGGCGAGGAGGGACCGGAGCTCACGTTCCGCTTCGTGCGGTGGCTGGTCGAGCAGGTGCCGCAGACCGGCTCCGCGCTGATCGTCTCGTACGACCCGCGCTCGCTCGCCAGCACTGACGCGAGCCGACTGGAGCGGCTGTTCGGCGACGTGCAGGAGCGGGCCGAGCGGGCGCGGCCGCCGTCGCCGTAGGCGTCAGGGACCCCGGGACCGCGCATGGAGGTCGTCTACTTCACCGACTCCTACCCGCCGATGCGCGACGGGGTCGCGCACGTCACCTCGGACCTCGCCCGCACGGTCGCCGCCCAGGGCCACCGGGTGCGGGTCTACGCCCCGCGCAGCGCCCGGGGCCAGGCGGCCGCCGAGCAGACCGTCGACGGCGTCGAGGTCCACCGCCTGCGATCGCTGCCGGTACCGCTGTACGGGGAGTACCGCTGGCCGGTCTTCCCGTTCCGGGTGGTCGGCGGAGCGGCGCGCACCGCCGACGTCGTCCACCTCCACACCCCCGGCATGCTCGGCACCGCCGGGTTCCTGTCGGCCCGCCACGCCGGCCGCCCGCTGGTCGGGACGTTCCACACCGACCTGCACGCGATGCGCGAGAGCGTCCCGCCGAAGTTCCTGGTGCCGATGTTCTTCCGGGTCGCCTGGTGGTGGAACCTCGGGACCTACTACCGGTGCGACGTCACGACCGCGCCGTCCGCCGCCGCGGCGGCGACGCTGGAGGCCGGCTCCCGCAAGAGGTTCCGGCACCCGGTCGAGGTGGTGCCGAACGGCATCGACGTCGAGCGGTTCCGCCCCGGCCGGCAGGTGCCGGACTGGCGAGAGCGCTGCGGCCTCCCCGGCGCGCCGCTGGTGACGTTCCTCGGGCGCCTCACCTCCGACAAGGGGGTGCTGCGGTTCCTGGAGGCGTTCGCCGGCGCCGCCGAGCGAACCGACCTCGTCGGGATCGTCGGCGGGCGCGGCCCGGAGGAGGCGGCGGTCCGAGCGCGCATCGCCTCCGACCCCGCGCTCGCCGGCCGGGTGCGCTACGTCGGCCCGGTCGCGGAGGAGGAGAAGGCGGCGCTCCTCGGCCAGAGCGACATCTTCGTCCTGCCGTCGACCAGCGACACCTCCAGCGTCGCGCTGCTGGAGGCGATGGCCTGCGGCGCCGCGGTCGTCGCCCCGGCCGGCGGAGGTCCGTCCGAGGTCGTCCGGGAAGGGGCGACGGGCCGCCTCGCCGACGCCCGCTCGCCCAAGGCGCTCGGCGAGGTGGTCGCGGAGCTTGCCGCCGACGCCGCGGGACGCCGGCGCCTCGGGGCCGCCGCCGCGACGTGGGTCCGGGAGCGCCGGTCCCTGGACGCGATGGCGCGGCGCTTTATCTCCCTCTACGGGTCTCTTCTCGAGGGGCGGGTGCCGCGTGAGCACGGTCTCGTCGGTTGAGCTCGAGGAGTTCGCCCGCGGGCTCGCGCCGGAGCGGTTCGACGCCTACGCGGCCCGGGGGCTCTCCCGCGCCTACGACGAGTACGTCGGGCGCCGCCGCCGCGCCGTCGCGCCGATCGCCCTGACGGTTGACGGGCGGAGCTACCCGTCGCTCTACGCCGTCCTCACCGACCCCGCCGCCCGGTTCCAGACCGGTGAGATCCGCTTCGACAGCCCGCCGTCCGCCACCGCCGACTGGGAGTTCCTCGTGCCGTTCTCGAGGATCGTCTTCCACGACGACGGCTCGGCGGACCTCCACGGCGCGGCGGGCGAATCGCCGCGGCGCGCGATCGCCCGGGTCCTGCTGCGCGAGCACTACCTGGTGCGCTCCAAGGCCGACGACGCGCCGGCGGTCCCCGGGTCTGTGCGGCCCCGGATGCCGAGCCTCGTCGGGACCCCGCAGCAGGGGGTGACGATCTGCCGCGGCCTCCCGCTGCTGCCGTTCGGCGTGGCGGTGCTGCTGTATCTGGCCGAGGAGCGGGCCCGGTTCGAGATCGACCTCGTGCACATGGCGATCCTGGTCGACCCCCGGGCGGGCCGGCTCGGCGTGGCCCGCCGGGTCCCGCGCAGCTCCCGGATCGCCTGGGGGGTGGACCGGAAGATCGGCCGCGGCCACCTGTCGCTGCTCGCGGCCCGGTGCCTGGAGGTGCTCGTCGAGTCCAACGGGCTGTCGAGCATCGACCTCACCCACATCTTCGGGGGGGTCCGGGAGATCGTCGACTCGGCGCTGCAGACGCTGGTGCAGCAGCGCTACGCCACCTTCGACCCCCGGACGGGGATCTACCGGCCCCGGCTCGAGGCGTTCCTGCCGGCGCCGGTGGCCGCGGCGGCGCCGGCCCCCGCGCCGGTCCGACCGGAGCTGCGCAGCAGCGTCCAGGAGCTACTCGCCGCCGCGGACGCCCGGTCCACCTGCCCGCTGTGCGGCAAGGCGATGCCCGCCGGACCCGACTCGCTGCTGTGCGACGACTGCTCGGCGAAGGTCGGCCTCGCCTAGCGGAGCGGGCCTGTCGGGACTCTCCGCCCCGGGCCGCTCTCCCGGGACCTTTGAACCCGAGACTGCTGGCTTAGAAGGCCAGTACTTTGTCCAGGCTAAGCTACAGGCCCGCGACCGCCGGTACGCCGGGGGTCCCTCATGAGCGTGCCGCGCCGCGGGCACGGCGCTCCGGCGGAAAACCCTGAAGCGCGCCGGGGCTACGGGGTCGCGTGCCGGCCCCTCCGCCGCTGCGGCTGCCGAAGCTCCGGTTCCCGCTCGACACCCCGAGGCTGCGGCTGCGCCTGCCGCGGCCGGGGGACGCCGCGACGATCGCCCGCTGGTTCCGCGACCGGGGCGTCACGCGGCCGATCGGCATCTGGTCGGACTACACCCTCGAGGACGCCGAGGAGTTCGTCCGCCGCGCCCGGACGAGGTTCCGGCGGGGCGAGGGGCTGCAGCTCGTCGTCATCCTCCGCGGGGACGGCCGCCTGATCGGCGGCGTCGGGCTGACGGAGCTGAACCCGCTGAAGCTCGAGGCGCACATCGGCTACTGGATCGGCCGCGAGCACTGGGCCCACGGCTACGCCCGCGAGGCGGCCTCCGCCGTTCTCGACCTCGCCTTCCGGCGGGTCCGCCTCCACCGGGCCCACACCGGCGTCTTCCCGTTCAACCCGCGCTCCGCGGCGGTGCTGCGCCGGCTCGGCTTCGTCGAGGAGGGGCGCGAGCGCCGGTCGTACCGCATCGGGGCCCGCTGGGTCGACTCGATCCGGTTCGGGCTGCTCGCCGACGAGTTCCGCCCGTACGCCCCGGACCGCGCTCGGCGCAAGGGCTAACGGCCGTCGCGGGCTGCACGCGTTCGATGCCCGAAGCGGTGCGGGTGGTCGAACGGACCTTCCGCGGCTCGCCGACGCTGGAGGGGGCGGGGGTGCGGCTGCGCCGGATGTTCGGCAACAGCGAGGTCCCGTTGCTCGACCCGTTCCTGCTGCTCGACAACTTCGGGACGACCAACCCGGCGGACTACGTCAAGGGGTTCCCGTGGCACCCGCACCGCGGCCTGGAGACGGTCACCTACATGCTGTCGGGCACAACCGACCACGAGGACTCGCTCGGCAACAAGGGGGCGATCGACTCTGGGGACGTCCAGTGGATGAGCGCCGGCAGCGGGATCATGCATCAGGAGATGCCGCGGCGCACCGAGGGGCTGCTCTCCGGCTACCAGCTCTGGGTCAACCTGCCCCGCGGGCGCAAGATGGAGACCCCGGCCTACCGGGGGGTCACCTCGAAGGAGATCCCGGTCGTCCGGGGGGAGGACGGCCGCCAGGTGAAGGTCATCGCCGGCGCCTACGAGCAGGTCGAGGGCCCGGTCCGCCACATCCCGGTCGACCCGACCTACCTGGACGTACAGCTGCCGGCGAACGCCGAGTTCCGGCACCGGTTCCCGAAGGGCCACACCGTCTTCGCCCAGGTCATGGACGGCGCCGGCTGCTTCGACCGCCTCGGGGCGCCGGCCATCGGGGAGAAGAAGGCGCCGCTGTACACCGGCTCGATCGACCCGCCGCACGAGGAGTCGACCCGTCCGGGGCACACCATCCTCTACGGGGACGGCGACGCGGTCGAGGTGCACGCCGGCGACAAGGGGCTGCGCTTCCTCCTGGTCGCCGGTCGCCCTCTGCACGAGCCGGTCTCCTGGTACGGCCCGATCGTGATGAACACCCGCGACGAGATCGTGCAGGCGATGAGCGACCTGCAGCGCGGCACGTTCGTCCGCAGCCAGAAGGTCATCGACGAGGTGTAGCCGGCCGACGTCGGCGCCCCCGACGGGACGCCGGTCCGGCCGCGGCCGCCCGGTCCGACGCGGCCCCGGCCGAGGCGATCAGGTGCGCGAGGCGGAGCGGCTCGGGCCAGTAGCCCTGGACCGCCGCCCGACGGAGCAGCCAGGCGGCGTCCTCCGCCGAGCAGCCGCTGGCGGCCGCCAGGATCGGCTCGCCGCCGGTCCGCACCCGAGCGAGGCGGTGGCGCCGCAGCAGCGCGAGTCGGCGCGCCGCGGTCCGGGGGAACCAGCGGCGGAGCGCGGCCGCGATCCGGGCAAAGTCCGGCGGGCGGCGCGTCACGGCGACGACCGGTACGCCGGTCGCCCGGCGGATCGCGTCGAGGTCCAGCACGTTGAACCCCCCGACCACCGCCCCGTCCACCAGGACCGCGCGCACCCCCTCGGGGGAGCCGAGCCCCCGGAGCAGCGCGATGACCCGGGCCGTCCCGTCGGTCCCGTCCACCCGGACCCGGCCGACGCGCGCCGCCTCCAGCCGCTGCGGCAACGAGACGAGGACCGCGGCGACCGGCGCGAAGCGGTCCGACCGCGCGAACGCCCCGTCGTCCACCGCCGCGACCCGGGGATGCGCCTTGCCGAGCGCTCGCCGTAAGGCTATGACCCGGCCGGGGGTCGGGGTACGTCGATGGGCCCGCGGGAGGTCACGATGCGCTGCCCGAGCTGCGGGCAGCCGATCCGCGCGGTCGTCGCGCCGGCCCCGCCCACGCAGTGGTTTCCGTGCCCGAACTGTCACGTGCCGGTCCCGGTCGTCGCGCCCCGCGAGCTCCCGCCCCTGTTCTCGTGGGAGGTGCTCCCGGGCCTTTACCCCCTCCAGCCGATGGTGCGCCAGCCCCGCTGGCGACCGGCGACGCTGGTCGCGGTGGCGCTCGCCGTCGCGGCGGTCCTGGCGGCGGCGACCGCGGGGCTGCTGGCGGTGGACGGCTACACGGCGGCGCAGCCGGCCGAGTACACCGTCTCCGGTACGGTCTACGAGGAGCTGGGCGGACGCGCCGTGCCCGCCGACGGGGCCCGCGTCGTGCTGTTCACGGACGACAACCGCACGTCGCAGCAGCAGGTCACCGGGCCGAGCGGAGACTTCCTGTTCACCGGCGTGCCGGCGGGAGGGATCGAGGTGAACGCCACCGCCGCCGGCTACGCCCCGACGGTCGTCTACACGTTCGCCTCGAAGGCCTACTCGACGCAGACCCGCGGCCTGAGCGTGACGCTGGAGCCCGGTGGGGTCAACAACACCAGCGCGGAGGCGCTCAGCCCGTTCGGCGACCTCGCGTCGCTGCTCGCGACGGTCGGCGGGGCGGCCGCCCTGCTCGGCGGGGCGGCGGTCGCGGCGGTCATCGGCGCCGTCGTGGTGCGTCGCCCGGGGGGCGGCGCGGTCGCGGTGATCGGCGCCAGCGCGGCCCTGGCCGCGCCGGTGGTCCTGCTCCTTCTCGCGCTCGGCTCCGCGTTCCCCGCCGTCACCGTGCTCGCCGGCGTCGTCGGGGGCACGGGAGCGTTCGCGCTGGTCTTCGCGACCGTCCAGGTCGCCACCGGGCGACCGGCGGCGTAGTTAGCGCCGAGCGTGCGGGCCGCGCCTCTGCTCAGCGGGTCCCGTGGGAGTCGGCTGGCAGCGTCCGACGGCGCGACGGCAGCGGCCGGCGCCCCGCGAAGCCGCTCTCGAGGGTGTGGAAGTAGGCGACCTCCGCCTCGTCGGTCCGCCAGCAGAGCAGTACGAGCTCGCCGTCGACCAGCCCGTAGAAATCGACCAGCCCGCTCTCGAGCTGCTTGACCTCGATCCCCTCGGTGCGCAGCGCGCCGATCGATTCGTCCAGCCGGCGGGTGAGGTTGCGCCACTCCGCCTCCAGCCGGCCGTTCAGGCCGTGGTCCGGATGGTCCCGCGCGCCCAGTTCGCTGCCCCAGAAGCGGGAGAGCCGCGCTAGCTCGCCGTGGACCTCCCCCAACCGACCGGCCCAGGCCCGCAGTCTCGGCAGCAGCTCGCGCAGCGCCGGCAGGCGGGCGTTCGCTTCGTCGACCGTCCAGAGGCGCGGCGGCTCCGAGGGCCCGCCCGAGCGGGGCCGCGGGCTCTCCTCTCCCGGCATCGGCGCCCGTCTATGGCGAAGCCGGTATTTACGCGCGCGACGGTGCCAAGGTAACCGCCTACCGGCGCTCGCCGGGGCCGGCGCTGCGCGCCAACCGTTATGGTCCGGGCCCGGCTCGCCCGTCCGAATCTGTGCAGGCCGTCGTCAAGACGCACCGGGGTCCCGGCGGGGAGGTACGGAGCGTCCCGACCCCCAAGCCCGGCGACGGCGAGGTGCTGGTCCGGGTCCGCGCCTCGTCGGTCTGCGGGACCGACGTGCACCTGTGGACCTGGAACCCCTGGGCGGAGGCCCGGGTCCACCGCCTGCCGCTGGTCCTCGGTCACGAGCTGAGCGGCGAGGTCGTCGAGGTCGGCCATGGGGTCCGCAGCGTCGCCGTCGGCGACCACGTCTCCGCGGAGACCCACATCGTCGACGGGACCTGCTACCAGTGCCGGACCGGGCGGATGCACGTCTGCGAGAACGTCCAGGTCCTCGGCGTCGACCACGACGGGGTCTTCGCGGAGTACGCCGTCCTGCCGGAACTGAACGCGTGGAAGAACGACCCCGGCCTCGAGCCGGAGATCGCCTCCGTGCAGGAGCCGCTCGGCAACGCCGTCCACTCGCTGCTGCCCGAGGACACCGACGAGGACCTCGCCGGTAAGCGCCTGCTGGTCACCGGCTGCGGGCCGATCGGCCTGATGGCGATCGCCGCCGCCAAGACCTTCGGCGCGGAGACGGTCGTCGCCACGGAGGTCAATCCGCTGCGCGCCGACCTAGCGAAGAGGATGGGGGCGGACGCCGTCCTCGACCCGACCGTCGACGGCGGCCGGCTCCCCGACCGGGTCCGGGAGGAGAGCGGCGGCCGCGGCGTCGACGTCGCCCTGGAGATGAGCGGGCACCCCGCCTCGCTCGCGCTGGTCTTCGACGCGCTCACGGCCGGCGGCCGGGTCTCGCTGCTCGGCCTGTTCGACCGTCCGGCGCCGCTGGATGTCGACGGCGCGATCGTGCTGAAGGCGGCCCAGGTCCACGGGATCTTCGGCCGTCGGATGTTTGCGACCTGGTACCAGGTCAAGAGCCTGCTGGCCCGCCCGACGTTCCGCGACAAGGTCCGCCAGATCATCACCCACCGCGTGCCGATCCCCGAGGTCGGCCGCGCGATGGAGCTGATCGAGTCCAAGCAGGCCGCCAAGGTCTCCCTGGAGGCGAAGTGGTGAGCCCGCCGCGCTCGCCGACCGCCTTCCTCGGCGAGGAGTACCGCGAGCTCGTCGCCGCCGAGCTCGACTGGAAGCTGCGCGTGCTCTCGGGCCCGAGCGTGCCGTCGTGCGTCATCGACGGCCGCCGGGTCCTGATGCTCTGCTCCAACAACTACCTGGGCCTCTCCGACCATCCGAAGCTGAAGGCGGCCGCCATCGAGGCGGTCCGGACCCACGGCGCCGGCTCCGGCTCCGTGCGCTCGATCGCCGGCACGATGGACCTGCACGTTGAGCTCGAGCGCCGGCTCGCCCGCTTCAAGGAGGCGGAGGCGTCGCTGGTCTACCAGACCGGCTTCGCGACCAACGCCGGCCTGATCCCGCAGCTGGTCGGCGAGCACGACCTGGTCGTGAGCGACGAGCTGAACCACGGGAGCATCATCGACGGGGTGCGCCTCTCGCGCGCCGAGCGGGCGGTCTACCGGCACGCCGACCCGGAGGACCTCCGGCGGGTCCTGGCGGAGGCGGAGCGGCACGTCCCGTCGTACCGGCGCCTGCTGGTCGTCACCGACGGGGTCTTCTCGATGGACGGAGACCTCGCCCCGCTCGACCGGATCGCGCCGATCACCGACGAGCACGGGGCGATGCTCTACGTCGACGACGCCCACGGCGAGGGGGTCCTCGGCCGGGGCGGCCGGGGGATCGTCTCGCACTTCGGGCTCTCGCGCGAGCAGGTCCACGTCGAGATGGGGACCTTCTCCAAGGCGTTCGGCGTCGTCGGCGGCCACATCTCCGGCTCGGCGGACCTGGTCCGCTTCGCGCTGAACAAGTCGAGGACCTGGCTCTTGAGCGGTTCCGCTCCGCCGGCGGTCGCCGCCGCCTGCACCGCGGCGATCGACGTGCTGGAGACCGAGCCGCAGCACGTCGAGCGGCTCTGGAGCCTGACGCGGCGGTTCCGCGAGTCGATGCGCGGGCTCGGCTTCGACCTCGGCCGGAGCGAGACGCCGATCGTCCCGGTGATCGTCGGCGACAGCGCCAAGGCCAAGCGCCTCAGCGCCCGGATCTTCGAGCTCGGGGTCTTCGCGCTGCCGATCGTCTACCCGATGGTCGCCAAGGACCGCGCCCGCATCCGCACGATCCTGAACAGTGCGCTCACCGACGAGCAGCTCGGGGTGGCGATCGACGCGTTCGCGACGGCCGGG
>JASHYB010000138.1 GCA_030043255.1 Thermoplasmata archaeon
CGCCACCGACCTGATCGCCGGGCGTCTGTGGTACGCGCGGCGCGCCGGAGCGCAGGAGGCGATCTCGGAGATCGCCGACGCGAACCTTCCCTCCCGCGCGGCGGCCGAACGCCTGGGGCTCGCGACCGTGGGCCAGCTTTTCCTGCACCTCCCCGGCCCTTCGGGGGCTCCCGGCGCGCAGTGAGCGCCGGCCCGGACCTACGTGCGGGTCGCGCCGCAGAACGGGCAGGTGGTCGCGGTCGAGTCGATCAGCGATCCGCAGTACCGGCAGTTCACCTTCACGACCTCCTTGACCACCACCTGCTGGATCTGCGGCTGGTCGGCCGGCCGCAGCGAGATGGGGGGAGGGGACGGCCCCGGGGGCGGCGGCCCGTAGCGGACCTGCCCCCCCGGCGAGTGCCGCGGGAGCGGGTGGGCCAAGCGCGCGCGTCGGGCCAGCAGGATCACCACGAACACGACGACCCCGAGCAGGATCAGGGCGACCAGGATCCAGAGCCAGGTCTCCGATGGCCCGGCCGACGAGGCGGCGGAGAAGCGGATCCCGGCGACCGACGTGGTCCCGCTGACGGAGGCCAGCCCCTCCGCGGGGGTCACGGAATAGCCGGAGGCGTTGACGCGGAAGAGGTACGTCCCGTTCGCGTATGCGCCGACGTCGATCGACGCGCCGGTGCCGCGGTGGGCGACGCCGTCAAAGGTCACCGTCCAGCTCGCCCCCGAACCGAGCCCGGTCTCCTGGAAGGTCACGGCGTAGGTGGGCGCCGGCGGGGCCGGGGTCAGCGGGTAGGTGGTCTTCGTGACCGCCAGCTGGTCGGTGTAGACGAAGCCGTCGCCGCGGCCGTCCGAGTCCTGCTCGACGTACGAATAGCCGACGACGTAGCCGGTACCGGGGTCGAAGTACGCCTGCCAGTCGTAGGAGGCGTTGAACACCCCGTAGCTGTCGTCCCGCTCGTAGGTGCCGGTCCCGACCGCGAGGATCGCCTTGACCTGCTGGCCGGTCGAGGTGTCGTTGAAGGTCGCGTCCAGCGAGCGCACCGTCATCGGGGTCCCCAGCATCGACAGCCCGTCGCCGACGGCGAGGCTGTTGTTCAGGTAGAACCAGACCCCGGTGCCGTCGTCCCCGGTCTGGTTGTCGGTGCCGCGGACGTAGCGGAAGGAGGCGGCGGAGAAGGTGAAGGTGCCGTTGGAGTCCCAGCGATAGTCGGCCCCGGTGCTGTTGGTGTAGGTCCCCGAGTAGTTGAACTGCGCCGTGTCGGTGAGGTTGGACTGGACCGCGGTGACGTTGAGCCAGCCGACGATCGCGTCCGACTCGGTGTAGCCGGTGTAGTTGCCGTAGCCGCCGCTGACCGCGATCGTCTCGGCGAAGTGGAAGCTGTCGCCGGCCTGCGGGACGTAGTGCGACGCCGGCGAGGCGACCGCGAGCGGCGTCGCGAGCAGCAGGACGACCAGCAGGCTCGCTCCGAGCATCAGCCGACGCCGACCCCGCCGAAGCCGGCCGGCATGCCGTGCACGTGGCCCGGGTGCACGCCGCCCAGCCCGCCGAACGTCGAGTAGTAGCCGGCGTGGACGATGACGATCGGGACGAAGAGCGGCCGGGGACCGTAGCCGACGGCGCGGGCGGCGGTCGGCGCTGCCGTCGCGGTCGCGTCGAGCGAGCCGACGAGCTCGTTGCGGATCCCGTGGACCATGCGGACGGCGACACAGATCAGCTCCGGCTGGCTGAGCCCGGCGGCGCGCCGCCCGGCGATCGCGTAGGCCTTCTCGACCAGGTTGAGCGTCTCGTTCGCCTCCAGGGTGGCGACCGACGCGAGGATCGACGCCGCGACCAGCGGGTACTGCAGGTAGGTCGCGAGCCCCCGGGCGAGGATGGCGAGCTTGGAGCTGATCTGGTCGGGTTCGTACTCGGAGACGGCGAGGTAGGCCGCGGAGAGCTCGGTGTCCTCCGACATGCTGTAGTCCCAGTCGTAGAACAGCTGGCGCAGCTGGCGGAACTTCGCGAGCAGCGCGTCCGTCGGGCCGTCGACGATCCCCAGCAGCGCCGCCGTCTCGTACGAGCTCGTCACCTGGAGGAAGCTCTGCAGGTTGGCCGTGGCGAACGTGCCGTCGGCGCGCCGACCGTAGAGCAGGATCGCCGCGACCCCCAGCGCCGACGGGCTGGGCACTTTCAGCCCGCGGACATCGCGCACCAGCTGCGCCAGCGCCGGGGTCTCCTCCGCCAGCGGGCGCGGGAGCGCGACCAGGATCTCGCTCGCCATCAGGCGGTTCTCGGGGTTCGACGAGAAGCTGCCGGTCTGGCGGTAGGCGTCGAGGTACTTCGGCACCCCGACGGTCGGGTCCGGCTCCGCCTTCGACAGTCCGACGCCGATCGCCCAGAGGTAGGCCCGGTCGGCGTCCGGGATGCCGGCCGCGAGGCCGGCGAAGTACGTGGCTCCGCCCGCCGCGAGCCCGTCAAGGTCCGCGTCGATCTTCCGGGCCTGGGCGAGGTACGTCTCGAAGTCGGCGTCCGAGACCCGGTAGAGCGCGACGGTCAGGTCGCGCAGCACCGAGGCGCCGGTCGCGGTCAGCCCGACGTAGCCGGGGCCGACGGCGGTCAGCGCGTCCAGCTGCGCCCGCTTGGCGAGCAGGTCGTTGAACGCCTGCTCCCGCGCGCTCAGGTCGGCGTCCAGGGCCGCCAGCCGCTGGCGGGCCTGCTGCTCCTCGGCGAGGTCCGCCTGCCGGGCCGGTTCGCCGTGGAGGTGGAAGAGCACGGAGTGGTCGCGGCTCCAGTCGCGGTCCAGCTCGGCCGCCGCCTCGCCGCGCTGGCCGGATTCGTCGGAGATCGCCTCCTGCGTCGCGGCCAGCCCGGCGACCTGGTTCTGCAGCTGCTGGTAGTCGGCCGCGCTGACCACCTGCAGGACCCCGAGCTGCGCCAGGCGCGCCATCTCGGCGTCCGTGAGCGGCGTCGTCACCGCGTGGGCGCGGAGCTGCCCGAGGAGTCCGCCGACGTCCTTACAGTTCGCCACGGGCCCGGTCCACGAGAGGGAACGTGTAACTTAATCGTTCGTCCCCGCCGGCCCGCCGCAGGGCCAGCACGACGCTCCGACCGTCGACGCGCAGGCGGACGAACGGGTCGTCGCGCAGCGCCTCGCCCAGCAGCGCCTCGAAGCGGCGGCGGCGGCTGCCGACCGGGCCGAAGCGCCGGGCGCGCTCGCCGTCGATCTGCTCGTAGGCGAACATGAACTCGTAGAGGGAGCGGAAGATCTGGTCGTCCAGCTTCTCCCCCGCGTCGATCGCGTCGACCCGGACGGTGTCGATCCCCTCCAGGTCGACGAAGTACGCGCTGCCGTCCGGCGCGATCACCGCGTCCTTGTCGAGCCAGACGTCCGAGAAGTCGAGCCCCGTGTAGCGGTCCTTGCGCGGGTCGTACTCCATCGTGCGCGCGAACAGGGTCAGCAGGGCGAGCGCGCTGCGCACGAAGTTCGTCTGGAA
>JASHYB010000139.1 GCA_030043255.1 Thermoplasmata archaeon
CCGAGCTCGACCGACTCGACCGCGATCGGGGCCAGCCAGCCGGCGGGAAAGCGCCGGAGCACCACCGGCCGCAGCTGCTCGCGTCCCGGGAACCGGTAGCGACGACCGAACCGACCGACGACGACCGTCTCCGCATCGCCGAGCTCGACCGACCGGGGGGCCGCCCCGAGGGTGAAGAGCACGCCGGCGACGGCCACCGGCACGGCCAGGGCCCCTACGACGAGCAGGGCGTAGGTGCTCCCCGACGAACCGCCCGCCGGACCGGCGAGCGCCGCGATCGCGAGGGCCACGTAGACGACCGCGATCCCCACGGCGTAGAGCGTCGCGAGCCGGACCGCCCGGCCCGTCGCGGCCCGGTTGCGACGCAGCTCGGCGGGAACGCTCGCCGGTTCCGGCATTTCGGCAGGTTCGGCTGGCGGTGGCGAACGGGCCGCGACCCGGATCGCCCGGGGGCGGCCCTGACTTTCCGGGCGGGCGACGCGCACGGGGCGGGCGGCGCTCTCTTCCGACACGCTCAACCGGAAACTGGGTGCCCCTCGTCCTTAAGGGTGCGGGCGTACGCCCCGGCCCCGATGGTGAGCCGGACCGACTATCTCGTGATGCACACCGCCCACGAGCACGAGTTCGTCAACCTGACCGAGCGGGTCCGCGCGATCGTCAGGGCGAGCGGGGTCGTCGACGGCTTCGTCCTGGTCTCCTCCCTGCACATCACCTCGGCAATCTTCGTCAACGACAACGAGTCCGGGCTGCTCGAGGACATCGAGGCGTGGGCGGAGCGGCTCGCCCCCCGCGGCGACTACCACCACCACCGGACCGGCGAGACGAACGGCGACGCGCATCTCAAGAACCTCCTGCTCGGGCACCTGGTGATCCTCCCCGTCACGCGCGGGGACCTCGACCTCGGCCCGTGGGAGCAGCTGTTCTACGGCGAGTTCGACGGCCGGCGCCCCAAGCGCGTGATCGTGAAGGTGGTCGGCGACGGCGCGTCAGGCCTCGAGCTGGGGGTCGAGGGCGGGCGCGGCGGCGGCGCCGGGTCGCGGTAGCGGCGCGCTCAGGTCGACGTTCGGCACCTTGCGGGCGATCTCCCGGGCCATCGCCGAGCAACTGGACGGCGGCACGGGGCGGCTGGTGTAGCCGGGGAGCGCGAGGTCGTAGGTGACGACCTTCTTCTCGGCGATCGTCTCCCACACCGCCCGGAACACCCGGTCGGCGGCCTCCCGCTCGCCGACGTGCCGCAGCAGCAGCTCGACGCAGAGGATCTCGGCGACCGGGTCGGCCCGGTCCTGGCCGGCGTACTTCGGGGCGGAGCCGTGGACCGGCTCGAACGCGGCGATGCTGTCGCCGTAGACCGCTCCGGGGGCGACGCCCAGCCCGCCGGCCAGGCCGGCGCACAGGTCGGAGAGGATGTCGCCGAACAGGTTGGTCGTGACGATGACGTCGTACTCGCTCGGCTTCTTGGCGAGCTGCATGCACATGTTGTCGATCAGGCGCTCGTCGGCGGCGATCTCCGGATAGCGCGGGGCCATCTCGCGAAACGCGGTCTGGAACAGCCCGCCGGTGGTCTTCATGATGTTCGCCTTGTGCACGGCGGTGACCTTCTTGCGGCCCTGGCGCCGGGCGAGCTCGAAAGCGAACCGGATCACGCGGTCGCAGGCCTTGCGGGTCACCACGGCGACGCTCTCGGCGGCGCTGTGCTCCCGGTCGACCCAGTGCTCGACGCCGGAGTAGAGCCCCTCGGTCGCCTCCCGCACGACGATCAGGTCGGTCTCGGGAAAGCGGGTCCCCTCGCCGGCGATCGCGCGGGCCGGCCGGACCGAGGCGTACAGATCGAGCTCCTGGCGGAGCGCGACGTTGACGGAGCGGAAACCGCCGCCGATCGGCGTGGTGATCGGGCCCTTCAGGCAGAGCTTGGTGCGGCGGACCGACTCCAGCACCCCGGGAGGCAGCGGCGTGCCGTCCTTGCGGATCGCCGGCTCCCCCGCCTCGACGACCTCCCAGTCGAACTTCACCCCGGTCGCCTCGGCGACCAGCTGGGCGGCCCGCGTGACCTCCGGACCGATCCCGTCGCCGGGGATCAGCGTGACCCGGTGCGACACCCGACCCTCCCGGCGCCGCCGAGGCAACGGCCCATTTAACGCTGGGCCGGCTCGGCCCGCGCTAGGCCGAGGCCGGCTTGGCCAGCCGGCCGAGGACGCTGCGGAGGACCCGGTCCCGGACGGTGTTCGGGTCCCGCACGTCGCTCCAGAGGACGATCACGGCGTCCCAGGTGCCGGAGGAGAGGTCGACGACCTCCATGCGCGGCGCCGGGGCGCCGGTGAACGGCTCCGGGAACGCCCGCGCCACCTCGGGCAGCGCCGCTTCCACCGCCGCCGGCGCCGTCGTCGACGGGAACGTCATCCGGACCCGGTGCACGCCGGAGCGCGCCGGCAGCAGGATCAGCGCCTGGATCACCACCCCGTTCGGCACTTTGGCGATCCCGCCGGTGTCCAGCGCGAGGATGGTGTAGGTCAGCCCGACGTCCTCGACCGTACCGGTGTAGACCGGCGGGATCGCCTCGTGCGCGTAGGACGGGGCGATCACCCCGTACTGCGAGGCGATGAGGCCGACCCGGTCGCCGGGCCGGAACGGGTCGGCGAACACGAGCAGGATGCCGGCGAAGACGTTCGACAGCACCGTCTGGGAGGCCAGCCCCAGGACGATCCCCGCGAAGCCGGCCCCGATGAAGATCGACTCGATCGACACGCCGGCGAGCTTGAACAGCGCGAGGGTCGCCCCGGCGGCGATCAACAGGTTCAGGAAGAGCCGGATGGCGTGGCCGCGCGGCACCAGGCCGTGGCGGGCCAGCACGGAGCTGGTGGCGCCGGTCAGCGCCTGCGCGATCAGGAAGGCGATCAGGACGACGGCGCCGGCCTCGAGGAGGAGCACCTCGCCCGAGGTGAAGCCGTGCAGCAGCCGCTCGTTGAAGACGGTGAACAGCGTGTAGAGGGCGCCGCCGAGCACCACCGCGATCAACAGGTCGCGGGCGAGCACGCGCCACGGCGGGGCCGGCAGGACGGCGTTCATCGCCGTCCCGAGGGACGGGGGCGGAAGGCAGTTTCCGTCTCCGGACCTCACGGTAAACAGGATTCTTATACGCATCAGATAGTGTGGGGCTCGATGTTCGCGGTCCGCAACCCCGAGGTGCTCTCTGTCGACTGGCTGGCCCCGGTGCCGTTCGCCCGGGAGCGGGAGGTCCAGGAGGTCGTGCGCCGCCTGGACGCACCGGCCCCGGTCGCCCCGGCGCCCTGGATCGTCGCGGTCGCCGGTCCGGCAGGCGGCGGCAGCTCGACGGTCGCCCGCCGGGCCGCCCGCGAGACCGTCGACCGGATCCGACGCAGCGCGGGGGGGGAGAACGCCCGGCTGCTGCACGTCCGCGTCGCCGGGCTCAAGGGCCCGCACGGGGTCGCGACCGCGCTGCTGCGCCTGTTCGACGAAGGGTTCGACGGCCGGGGCTTCCCGGTCGCGGAGATCGTCGCCGGCCTGCTGCGGCGTCTGCGGCGAGAGGGCCGGCCGTTCGTGGTCGTGCTGGACGATGTCCGGGTCGGCGGGCCGGACCTCGAACCGGTGCTGCGGGCCTTCGCGTCGCCGGACCGGTTCCTGCCGGAGGGCGAGCACGGCCTCCCCCCGTGGTGGACGATCGTCGCCGGGACCCCGGAGGCGCTGGCGAGCCTCGCGCACAGCCTGGGGAACGCCGCGCCGCTCGGCCCGCTCGTGCGGCTGGGCCCGTACGGCAGCGACGCCCTGACGACGATCGTGCGCGACCGGGCGCAGCGCGCCCTGGGTCGGGCGGCGCCGAACGCGCTGGTCGAGGAGGTCGTCGCCCGGTCGATCGCCGAGGGGGGCGGGAGCGGTCGCGCGATCGACCTGCTCCGCCGCGCCCTGCTCGGAGGCGCCGGGGTCCACGGCCCCGGGTTCGTGCCGCGCCGCGGGGAGGCGGCGATCCGCATCGAGCCGTGGGTGGTCGACGCGATCGAGCGGGCGAGCCACGGCCAGGCCGCCCGCCTCGGCGAGGTGTGACGCGTCGAAGCGGAGCTGGCGCGGCGGCGGGGCGTCGAGCCGCTGCCGACCACGACCCTGTGGCGACGGATCGTCCGCCTCGAACAGGCCGGCTACCTGCGTCGCGAGATCCGCACCGGCGGCGCCGGGGGGACCTGCTCGCTGCTGCGGTTGCTGACGCCGATCGACGAGTGGGTCACGGTCCCGTCGCCTCTCCAAAGTCGTCCAGGCGTCGCGACGTTCGGCGAGGCGGCGGGGCCGGCGCCGGGGGAGCCGTCGCGGTCGGCGGGCTGGCCGAGCGTCCCGGCCGGTTGAGCTGCGCGACGACCATCTCGGCGAGCGCCCGCGAGCGCAGGGCGAGCTCGATCCGCTCGATCGGCGCCTGGCGGAGCGCTTCGCGGTCCTTGAGGCCGGCGCGGTAGAGCAGGCGGCCCCGGACCCGGCCGATGCCGCGCAGGCGCACCAGGTCGAGCAGCTCGTCCAGGACCCCGTAGCGCAGGCGCAGCGCGAGATCGTCCAGCGGTCGGGCGAGCCGCCGCTGGAAGGCGGAGG
>JASHYB010000140.1 GCA_030043255.1 Thermoplasmata archaeon
TCGAGGGCAGCTTCTACCCGTACCAGGACTTCACCGGGGCGGCGCACGTCGCCGAGGTCGACGTCGACGTCGCCACCGGAGCGGTCCGGGTCGTCCGGTACGCCGCCTTCCACGACGCCGGGGTCCTGCTCGACCCGGCGGCGGCCCGCGCCCAGGTGGAGGGGGGCGTCGTCATGGGCCTGGGGGCGGCCCTGACCGAGGAGGCGGTCTGGGCGCCGGACGGGCATCTCACGAACCCGAGCCTGCTCGACTACCGGATCCCGCGGCTCGGGGAGATCCCGCCGATCGAGGTGGAGTTCCTGGAGGGCTACCCCGGGGCCGGGCCGTTCGGGGCGAAGGGGATCGGCGAGCCGCCGATCGTGCCGGTCCCGGCGACGATCGCGGCCGCCGTGCGCGCGGCGGCCGGCGCCCACCTCACCGAGCTGCCGCTCTCCCCGGAGCGGGTCGCCCGCGCCCTTAAGGGGGGCGCGCCGTCCCGGGCGGGCGATGCCGATCGACGCCGCTGAGGTCGCGGCGATCGCCGCGGGCTACCCCAAGGCGCTGACGGTCGCGACCGTCGGCTCCCACGCGGCGCTCGACATCGCGGACGGCGCGGCCAGCGAGGGCCTGCCGAACCTCGTCCTCGCGCAGCGCGGCCGGGAGGCGACGTACGCCCGGTACTTCCGGACCGTCCGCGGCCCGGACGGCGGCCGTCGGCGCGGCTGCGTCGACGAGGTCTGGAGCTACGAGAAATTCGCCGACCTGGCGGCGCCGGCGGAGCAGGAGCGCCTGCGCCAGCGCGCGGCCGTGATGGTCCCGAACCGGGCGTTCAGCTCGTACGTCCCGCTCGACGTGATCGAGCGGGAGCTCCGGGTCCCGATCTTCGGCAGCCGGTCGATGCTCCGCATCGAGGAGCGCTCGGAGCGGGAGAACTACTACACCCTGCTCGAGCACGCCGGCGTCCCGACCCCGGCCCGCCTCGCCGGGCCGGAGGCGATCGATCGCCTGGCGATCGTCAAGCTGCCGCACGCCCAGCGGCGCCTGGAGCGCGGCTTCTTCACGGTCGCGAGCCCGCAGGAGTACCGCGAGAAGGCCGAGCAGCTGGTCGCCCGCGGGACGATCCTGCGCTCGGACCTCGCGACCGCCCGGATCGAGGAGTACGTCCTCGGGCCGGTCTTCAACTTCAACTTCTTCTTCTCCCCGCTCGCGGGCCGCGACGACGGCCTCGAGCTCCTGGGGGTCGACGAGCGCCGGGAGAGCGACCTGGACGGCATGGTCCGGCTGCCGGCGGCCCAGCAGCTCGAGCTGCCGCCTTCCGCCCGGCTCCCGGAGTACACGGTCGTCGGCCACGGCTCGTTGACGGTCCGCGAATCGGTCCTGGAGGAGGTCTTCCGCCTGGGGGAGCGGTTCGTCCGGGCGAGCCGCGAGCGCTATCCGCCCGGGATCGTCGGCCCGTTCTGCCTGCAGAGCTGCCTCGACCGCACGGGGCGGCCGGTGGTCTTCGATGTCGCGGCACGGATCGGCGGCGGGACGAACGTCCACCTCGCCCTCGGCCATCCGTACGGCAACGCGCTCTACCGGACCCCGATGAGCAGCGGGCGGAGGATCGCCGTGGAGCTGAAGGCGGCGGCCGACACCGGGCGCCTCGCGGAGGTCCTGACATGACCGGGGCCGCCGCCGCCGCGCCTCCCCCGGCGCTCGCGCGCACGCCGCTGCACGCCTTCCACGTCCGGCACGGCGCGCACCTGGTGCCGTTCTCGGGCTGGGAGATGCCGCTGTACTACACCAGCATCCTCGCCGAGCACCGGGCGGTCCGCTCGGGGGTCGGCCTGTTCGACGTCTCGCACATGGGCCAGCTCACGGTCGACGGGGGCCACGCCGCCGACCTGCTGGCCCGCCGCACGACCGCGAACGTCGAGCTCCTCGAGCCCGGCCGGGTCCGCTACACGTTCCTGTTGGAGGCGAGCGGGGCGATCGTCGACGACCTGCTGATCTCCCGCGTGGACGACGGTACGGAGCTGGTCCGACGCTTCCTGGTCGTCCCGAACGCCGGCCGCGCCGCCGAGATCGAGGAGATCCTCCGTCAGCACCGCGGGCCGGACACCACCGTCCGGCGCTGGAACCCGAAGCTCGCGCTGCTCGCGGTCCAGGGCCCGGACTCCCGCGCCCTGCTGGAGCGCGCCTTCGGCTGGTCGCTCGCCAAGCTCGGGTCGTACCGGGCCGCGTTCTTCCCGGCCCGGAGCGGCCTGGCGGGGGCCCCCCCGCCCGAGGGGGAGCTCGGCCGGCCTTTCCCGGAAGAGCTCGGGCGCGCCCGGCTGGTCAGCCGCACCGGCTACACCGGCGAGCTCGGCTACGAGATCTTCGTGCCGGCGGAGGAGGCGGACGCCGTCGCCGAAGCGCTGGTCGCCGGCGGCGCGACCCCCGCCGGGCTGGGGGCCCGGGACACGCTCCGGCTGGAGAAGGGCTACCTGCTCAGCGGCCAGGAGTTCCACCGGGACCGATCCCCGCTGGAGGCCGCCCAGGAGCGGTTCGTCGACTTCGACCATCCGTTCGTCGGGCGGCCGGCGCTGGAGGCGGCGCGCGCCAAGGGGGTGCCGATCCGCCTCGCCGGCCTCGTGGTCGACGAGCCCGGCGCGATCCCCCGCCACGGCTCGCCGGTCCTGGTGAACGGCTCGCCGGTCGCGACCGCCACGAGCGGTGGCCTGTCGCCGGGGCTGGGCCGGGGCGTCGCGCTCGCCTACCTCCCGCGCGAGCTGGCCGTCCGGGGCACCCGCGTCCAGCTCGAGGTGCGGGGCAAGGCGGTCGACGCGCAGGTCGTCGACCTGCCGTTCGTCCCCGCGCCGCCGGCGCGAAGTAGATAGGCCCGCGCGCCCACCCCTGCGCGATGGCCGCCGAGCTGGGCCCGCCCGGGTTCGTCGGCCGCCTCGAGACGATCGAGGCGCTGCGGCGCAGCTACGAGGACGCGCGCGCCGGCAGCGGCGGGGTGACGCTGCTGGTCGGCGACACCGGGGTCGGCAAGTCGACGCTGGTCGGTGAGCTGGTCCGCGAGATGAGCTCGCGCGGGCTGCGCGTGCTGGTCGGCCGGGCGGTCGCGGCGGACGCCCCGCCGCCGTTCCAGATCCTGCGCGAAGCGCTCGTGCGCTCGCGCGAGGCCGGCGCGCGGACCGACGCCGGCCCGGTGGGGGCGCTCGGCGCCCCGGTGCTGATCGGCTTCGCCCCGGGCCTGGAGACGGTCGCCCGCGGACCGGTCCGCATCGAGGAACGCATCCTGGCCGCCCTCGCCGAGCCGGAGGAGCCGGCCGAGGGCCGGCGCGAGGCGATCTACGACGGCCTCGCTCGGCAGTTCCGCGAGTTCCTGCGCGAGGGCCCGACGGTGCTGGTGCTGGAGGACCTCCACCGGGCCGACGACCCGTCGCTGGACGCCGTCGAGGTCCTCGCCCGCCAGCTCACCAACCTGCCGTTCTGGATCCTCGCCACCTC
Organism: Thermoplasmata archaeon; assembly: GCA_030043255.1. Classification (GTDB taxonomy): domain Archaea; phylum Thermoplasmatota; class Thermoplasmata; order Lutacidiplasmatales; family UBA184; genus Lutacidiplasma. The sequence continues at coordinate 3,460 of JASHYB010000140.1, forward strand.
CCGGCCGCCGGCGGAGCTGACCCCGGCCCGCCGGGGGCGGCTGGAGGAGTTCGAGCGGTCGACCGACGCCCGGCGCCTCGCGCTGCAGCCGATGACCAGCGGGGAGGTCGCGGAGTTCCTCCGCGCCCGTGAGCCGCACCGGGAGTTCACCGCCGAGGAGCTGGCGCGCCGCTACTCGGAGACCGGCGGCAACCCGCTGCTGCTGCTCCAGCTGGACCGCCGCCTTCCGCGCGCGAGCGCGCCGGACGGATCGCCCGGGGAGGAGCCGGGACCCCCGACGCCGGTCGGCGAGGAGGAGGAGCGGGTGCTCGCGGTCGCCTCGGTCATCGGCCCCGAGGTGCCGTTCGACCTCCTGCTGCGGGCGAGCGGCGAGGACGAGGAACGCCTCGCCGAGATCGTCGACCGCCTGGTCGGCCGGGGGCTCCTGCTGGAGCGGCCGGGGGAGCGGCTACTGTTCGCCAGCGACCGGGTCCGCTCCGAGCTCTACGGGACGCTCACGGAGAGCCGCCGCCGCCTGCTGCACCGCCGCGTCGGGGCCGCGCTGGAGGCGACCGGCACCGCCGACGCGGGGACGATCTACGCCCTGGCCCGCCACTACCACCTCGGCCGGGTCGACGAGAGCGCCCTGCGCTTCAACCGGGCCGCCGCCGCCATCGCGGCCGCCGCCCACGCCCCGGAGGACGCCCGGCTCCATCTCGAGCGGGCGCTGGAGAGCTTCCGGCGCCTGACGCCGGAGGACTGGGCCGGCGAGACCGAGCTCGTGCTGGAGATCGCCGAGCAGGCCGACTTCGCCGGGGCGTTCCGGGACGCGGAGGCGATGCTCAAGCGCCAGCTCGGCCGGCGCGGCCTCGACGCGCGGGTCCCCCTCGCCGAGCGGGCGCTGGCCGAGACGTTCCTGGCGCGAGTGCAGACCGACCTGGGGGACTGGAAGGGGGCGGAGGAGGTCACCGGTAGGCTGCTCGCCGCCGAGGGGCTCGCCGAGAAGCCGCTGGTGCTGGTCGCCGTCCGTCACCTGCGCGGCGAGTCGCTGTTCTACCTCGGCCGCTACGCCGAAGCGCTGCGGGAGCACGACGCGGTGCTCGAGCTCGCCCGGCGCAGCGCCAACCCCCGCGCGGTGGCGCTCGGCCAGACCCGGCGGGCGAGCGTCCTGCGGATGCTCGGCCGGGTGGACGAGGCGCTGGTCGAGGGCCGCGCGGCCGCCGTCGCGCTCGCGAAGCTGGGGGACCTGCGCGGGGCCTCGCACGCCCACCTGTTCGTGGGCGTCGTGCTGACCGGGCTCGGGCCGGCGTCGGTCGACGCGTCGCTCGCCGAGTTCGCCGAGGCGACGCGGCTCGGCGAGGAGGCGCACGACCCGCGGCGCGTCGGCTGGGCGCTGTTCAACGCGGCGGACGTCCTGCGGGAGGCCGGCCGCCTGGAGGAGGCCGCCCGCACCAACGCGCGGGCCCGCGAGACGCTCGAGCGGATCGGCGACCGGTTCGGCCTCGTGCAGTCGCTCATCGTCTCGGGCAAGATCCACCTCGACCGCCAGGAGTTCGACCGGGCCGAGGCGGAGCTCCTGGACGCCTACCGGATCGTCCGCGAGCTGCGCGCGCCGGCCGACGAGGTCGACGTCGTGCTCCGCCTCGCCCAGCTGTCGTTCGCCCGCGGGGACCTCGCGAGCGCCCGGCGGCGCGTTGAGGAGCTGGAGCGGCAGAACCTCGCCGCGCTGCGACCGGACGTCGCCGGGGAGTTCGAGCGCCTCGTCCGCGCGCTGGACGCCCCCGGCCCCCGGGGGGAGGCCCGTGGCGCCCCGCCGAGCTAGGCGCGCCGGCGTCTCGCCGCTCGTGCGCACCGCGCTCGCCGAGGACCGGGTCCGCGAGGACCGGACGACGCGGGCCGTGCTCCCCCGGCGCGTGGCGGC
>JASHYB010000015.1 GCA_030043255.1 Thermoplasmata archaeon
GAGGCGAGCGCCCGGAACTTCGGAGGGCTGATCTTCGCGTGGACCCGGCGCGAGCACACCATCCTCGGGCGCCTCACCGACGCGGGGGTCCGGGTGCCGCGTCCGTACGCCCACTACCGCAACCTGCTGGTGATGGAGTACATCGGCAACGCCGAGGGGGCCGCCCCCCGCTTGAAGGACGTCCCGATCGACGATGCGGCGGGGCTCTACGAAGAGCTGGTGCGGGAGTTCGGCCGCATGATCCGGGAGGCGAAGCTGGTCCACGGGGACCTGTCGCCGTACAACACGCTCTACCACGAGGGCCGGGTCGTGATCATCGACGTCGCGCAATCGGTGCGCGTTGACCACCCGCAGGCGCGCTCGCTGCTGGAACGGGACCTGCTGAACTTCGGCCGGTTCCTCGGTCGTCTCGGCTACGAGGTCGAGCCGGCGGAGTTCCTAAAGGCGGTCGGCGGCGAGTCGGTCGGCGTGCCGGCCGCGGAGGCCTGAGCGTGCCGGTCCTCTACGCGCGGATCCCCGAGGACCGCGTCGGGGCGCTGATCGGTCCGGGCGGCCGCACCAAGCGCGCGATCGCCGAGGCGACCGGAGCGAGCGTCGAGCTCGACGCCGAGGACGGCGAGGTGACCGTCAGCGGACCGGACACCGACCCGGGCGGCGCGCTGAAGGCCCGCGACATCGTGCTGGCGATCGGCCGCGGGTTCTCCCCCGAGCGGGCGATGCGCCTGCTGAAGGAGGACACCTACCTCGGGATCATCGACATCAAGCTGACCACCGGCCATCGCGAGAAGGCCGCTCTCCGCCGCATCCGGGCGAGGGTGATCGGCACCTCCGGGCGCGCCCGGTCCCGCATCGAGGAGCTCTCCGGCTGCTCGATGAGCGTCTACGGCTCGACGGTCGCGCTCATCGGCCAGGAGGAGCAACTGGAGCGGGCGACGCGGGCCGTGGAGCTGCTCCTGCGCGGCAGCGAGCACGCGGCGGTCTTCCACTTCCTCTCCCGGCTCCGGCGCGACGCGGCGGTCGACGAGGCGCTGGCCCCGGACGACGCGGCGGCCGACGGCCGGTAGGCGATGGCGAAGACGGTCCCGCTCGACCCTCCGACCCTCGGCTGGGCCCGCGAGCAGTTCGCCCGGTACTATCGGTCCGCCGCCGTCGACGCCCCCGAGCGGCTGGCGCGGCGCGAGTTCGCCGCCTTCCCGTTCGCGGAGACGACCCTGATGCGCCGGCACGCGAGCCTCGCGAGCCCGGAGGAGCTGCGGCGGTACCTCGGCGAGACCGTTCCGCGGCACGTGTACTACTCGTCGGCCTACTACCGCTTCCCGGCCGAGGCGACGATGGCCGCCAAGATCTGGCTGGGGGCCGACCTGATCTTCGACCTGGACGCCGACCACCTGCGGGGGGCCGACCGGCTGGACTACGCCGGCCAGCTGGCTCTGGTGAAGCGCCGGCTGCTGGACCTGGTCGACGATTTCCTGGCGCGGGACTTCGGCGTCGACCCGACGTCGGTGGCGTTCGCCTTCTCGGGAGGCCGGGGCTATCACGTCCACCTCCGGGACGAGCGGTTCCTCGGGCTGACGAGCCCCGAACGGCGGGAGATCGTCGACTACCTCCTCGGGATCGGGGTCGACCCCCTGCGCGGGATCGAACGGCACCGGGAGGACGTGCGGGCCGGTCGTACGGTCGGCGGCGCGGACGTCGACGAGGCGGAGGGCGGACGCCGGGCCCGCCCGCTGCGTACGCTGCGCCTGGCCGAGCCCGAGGCTGCCGGATGGAGGGGCCGCACCACTCGCGCCGTCCTCGCGGTGCTCGCACGCTGGGAGCGGGAGGGCCGGGAGACCGCCGCCGCCGACCTGGTCCGCTGGGGCCTCCCTCCCGAGCGGGCCCGGCGCTGGGCCAAGCTGCTGCTCGAGGGAGACCGCGCGGAGAAGATCCGCGCAACGCGGGCGGTCGACCGGTTCCCGAAGGGGGACCCGCCGCAGGAGCTGCTGGAGGCGGTCGTCCGCGGAGCGGCGATCGAGGTGCAGGCCGAGACCGACGCGCCGGTCACCACGGACATCCACCGGCTGATTCGCCTCCCCGGCTCGCTGCACGGCGGCACCGGCCTGCGCGTGGTCCCGCTGCGCCGGGACGAGGTCGACGGCTTCGACCCGTTCCGCGACGCCACGCTGGCGGTCCCGGCGGAGGAGCCGACGACCACCGTGACCTTCCTCGAGGAGGTCCGCTACCCGTTCCCCGGCGGCGGCCTGCACGGGGTCCGCGGCGCGGACGGCGAACTGCCTACGCCGCAGGCGCTTTTTCTGGTGCTGCGGGGGGAGGCGGCGCTTCGGCTTTCACGGGCAGCGTGAGCCGCCCGACCTTGGCGATGGTCGCCTCGATCTGGTCGCCGGCCTTGAGCTTGCGGCTCGCGTTGCCGAACTCGAAGCCCGGCACGCCGCCGAGGCTCCCGAGGGAGATCAGGTCCCCGGGCTCGAACGTGATCCCCTGGGAGAGATGCTCGAGGATCTCCGGGATCCGGAAGACGTAGTCGGTCGTCTCCCCCTTCTGGCGGGTCACCCCGCCGACCTTCAGCTCCATCGCGAGCGGGTAGACGTCGCCGACCTCCTCCTTCGGCACGACCCAGGGCCCGACCGCCATCGTCGCGTCGAACCCCTTGCCCATCACCCAGTCGACCGGCCCGTCGCCGGGGTACTGCAGGTCCCGGTAGCCCATGTCGAGCGCGATCGTGTAGCCGGCGACGTGCTCCATCGCCTTCGCCGCGGCGATCCGCTTCCCCCGCT
>JASHYB010000141.1 GCA_030043255.1 Thermoplasmata archaeon
CGTGTAGGGGTACGGCTCCGGCGGGCCGAACGAGTACGACGTGCTGTTGCCGCTCAGGGTGCCGAACTCGGTCAGGGCCTTCCAGATCGCCCAGCTGCTCGCCGAGCAGTACGGGCACCACGTCGCCCCGAAGAAGTAGAGCACCGGCCGGCCGTCGGAGGTCCACGCGGCGACCGGGACCTTCTCCCAACCGTCCGCCAGCGGGGTCAGCGATGTCGACGGCGGGAGCGAAGGGCACCCCAGGACCACGTTCGCGGCCAGGCCCGTGACCCCGGCGACCCCGAGCCCGATCGCGACGCCCACTGCGATCGCGCCGCCGTAGGCCGAGAGCCAGCGTCCTCCAGGCGGCGCCCGCAGCAGGCCCCAGCCGAGGACCACCGCCGAGGCGAGGAGCGCGAAGAGCAGGTACGGGATCGCCGGGACCCAGATCCCGACCGGCGACGGGTACAGGTAGGCGAGGGCGAACCAGGGAACGAACAGCGCCAGGGCGAAGCCGCCGACCCCGATGATCCATCGGAAGGTTCGGGCGGGCCTCGGGTCCTTGGCGGGTCCCGGGGGCGACGGCCCCGGTCCTCCGGTCGGGGAGGGTCCCGCTCCCTCGAGCGGAACCGTCCCGGCAGGCCGTACCCCGTCCCGAGGCTCGGACCCCATCGTGCGGCTAGCCCGGCTCGGCGTCGGCCGGGGCCACCGGGGGAGGCCCGCCGAGCGCCCGGCGCCGCGTCTTCACCAGCAGCACGAGCGACATGACCCAGACGATGCCGCCGAGCGTCTCGGCGCTGGCGCAGACGACGCACAGCGCGTGGATCTCCGCGAGCTGGACGTAGATGAAGTAGCTGGAGAGGCCGACCGCCGCCGTGGCGAGCAGGGCGAGCAGCGCCGCGTACCGTACCTCCTTGGGGCGGCGCTCGGCCAGGCCGGCGACCACCAACAGCGCGAGGAACCCGCCGATCCCCCAGAGGTAGTCCGGGATCCCGAGGGTCGAGGTCCGGCCGCTGCGGTCGACCGTGGCGCAGGAGAAGAACTGGTTGATCGAGCAGACGCTGCGGAGCGAGGCGGTGTAGAACTCCGCCGCGGCGAACAGCGCGACCAGGAGACCGAGCAGGCCGGCGAGGTAGATCGCCCCGCGGACGCTCGAGGTCCTCACGGCGTCGCTACGAGCCGAGCGAAGCCAGGTCGGCGGTCACGTTCGCCTGCGTGCTCTTCGACCAGCTGTAGTCGTTGGCCAACGTGCCGACGGTGCTGGAGGTGTAGCCGCTCGCCTTGGCGATGTACGCCATCATCCACCAGGCCTGGCCCTGGACGTAGGTCCACGGCTGGCCGCTCTCGCTGGCCACGGAGGTCCTGACCGTGTTCTCGCCGGCGGTGCCGTTCGCGTTGTTCCACGGCGCGAGATTCGCCGGATCGACCAGCGTGCCGACGTGGATCACCTGACCGTTGATGACGACGAACGGGATGCCCGAGGCGTAGGCGGTGACGTAGGCCTGCTGGTAGCAGGTCGCCGTCGCCGGATAGCTGCCGTCGACCCCCGAGGTGTCCTCCGCTACCTGGAAGTTCACCCCCGGACCGTGGCCGTTCTTCGAGGAGACCGACGCGCTGGCCAGCACCATCTCCGGCGTGCCGGGATAGACGTCCGTGAGGCTGGAATGCGACGTGTAATTGCCCGAGACGGTGCCGTAGCCGTTGAGCGCCTTCCAGATCGCCCAGCTGCTCGCCGAGCAGTACGGGCACCAGGTGGCGCCGTAGAAGAAGACCACGGGCACGCCGCTGTCCTGCCAGGCGGCGAGCGGGCCGGTCTGCCAGCCGGAGCCGCCGTTGGTGGACAGGCTGGAGGCGGGCGGCAGGTACGGACAGCCGAACGCCAGCGAGTAGCCGAGCCCGATCCCGCCGGCGACCACGAGCCCCAGGACGACCCCGCCGATGACGGTGCCCCGGTAGATCGGCGTCCAGCGGCGCCCTTCGGTGTGGCGCCAGAGGGCGTAGATGAGCAGGACGGCGGCCGCGGCCAGGACGAGCCCGAGGTACGGGACCGCCGGCACCAGGATCCCGACGGGCGACGGCGCGACGAACGCGACCAGGGCCCAGATCCCGACGGTCGGCACCAGCAGGTAGCCGATCCGCGTCAAGGTCCACTTGCGCTCCGTCTCCTCCTTGCGCGGGCGCTTCGCCGACCCCTCCGTCGGGCCGGTCTGCGCCGCCCGGCGGCCGGTCCGGTGGTACAGCGCCCGCAGCGCGCGGCCGGGCGCGCCGGCGGAAGCGTCGGCGTGGAAGTCGACCTTCGGGTCCTCCGCGATGTCGGCCCAGTCCCAGCCCTTGGACCGGAGCTCCTGGACCCGATCCCAGTCGACCATCGCCCGTACGTAGGGAGCACCCCTTTTCCCCTTTCGCCCCCCGGACCCGGGGTCCGAGCGGCTCGGCCCCGCCGAGGGCCGGCGGCCTCGGGTTTTAAGGGGCCGGCCCCGTGCGGGGCGGGATGCGCCTCACCTTCCTCGGCACCGCCGGTTCCTGGCCGACGAAGGAGCGTTCGGCGAGCGCGATCGCGCTGGACGTCGAGCGGGAGCTGGTCCTCTTCGACTGCGGCGAGGGGACCCAGCGGCAGTTCTTCCAGTCGAGCGCCTCGTTCATGCGGGTCCGCCGGATCTTCCTGACCCACTTCCACGGCGACCACTTCCTCGGGCTGCCCGGGCTGATCCAGAGCATGTGCCTCAACCACCGGGAGGAGCCGCTCGACATCTACGGCCCGCCGGACGCGCAGGAGATGGTCGGGCGGGCGCTGCGGCTCGGCTACTTCCAGCTGCGGTTCCCGGTCGAGGTCCACGCGCTCGATGCCGGCACGACGGTCGAGCTGGACGGCTACCGGGTGAGCACCGCCGCGGCCGAGCACCCGGTGCCGGCGCTGGCCTACCGCCTGGAGGAGGTCGGCAAGCGCGGCCGCTTCGACGGCGCCAAGGCCCGGGAGCTGGGGATCCACGGGAGCGATTTCGCCCGGCTGGAGGCCGGCGAGCCGGTCCGGGTCGGCGAGCGCGTCGTCCGGCCCGAGGAGGTGATCGGCCCCCCGCGGCCCGGCCGCTCGGTGGTCTACTCCGGCGACAGCGCCCCGGCCGCGAGCGTCCGCCGCCTCGCCGAGAAGGCGACCGTCCTCATCCACGAGGCGACCGCGGCGACCGAGCTGGAGAAGGAGGCCAACGAGTGGGGCCACTCCTCCGCCCGGCAGGCCGCCGAGTGCGCCCGCACCGCCGAGGTCGGCGCGCTGTTCCTCACGCACTTCTCGGCGCGGTACAAGGAGCTCGAGCCGCTCGAGCAGGAGGCCCGCCTCCTGTTCCCGGGCTCGGTCGCCGCGCGGGACCTGCTGGACCACCTGATCCGCCAGCCGTGAAATGATCCGGGCAGAGCGCGTCGTCGTCGGCCTGTCGGAGGCGGCGACGCTAGCGGTCGGGCCGGTCCCGCGGGTCGGCGCGGCGATGCGGGAGCTCGGGGTCGTCGACGCCGCGGCCCTCGCCATCGACCGGGGACGGTTCGTCTGGGTCGGTCCGGAGCGCCGCCTCCACAAGGAGGTCCGTCTGCGCCCGGGCGGCCGGACGATCGACGGGGACGGCGGCACGGCCGTCCCGGGGTTCGTGGACGCCCACACCCACGTGCTGTTCGCCGGCGAGCGGTCGGGCGAGCTCGCCTGGAAGGCGGAAGGGGCCAGCTACGGCGAGATCGCCCGCCGCGGCGGCGGGCTCTTTGCGACCGTCCGCGCGACGCGTGCCGCGAGCGACGCGACGCTCCTGACGGAGACCGCGGCGCGGCTACGGCGGATGGCCGCCGCCGGCACCACCTCGGTCGAGGTGAAAAGCGGCTACGCCCTGACGCACGACGGCGAGCTCCGCCTCCTCCGCCTGATCCCCCGCCTGGCGCGCCGCTCCGGCCTCCGCCTCGTGCCGACGTACCTCGGCGCGCACGCCGTGGCGCCGGAGTACGCTGCTCGCCCGGACGCCTACGTCAGCTCGATCGTCCGCCGGAGCCTGCCGGCGGTCGCGCAAGGGCGGTGGGCAAGGTTCTGCGACGTATTCTGCGAGCCCGGCTTCTTCTCGGTCCCCCAGGCCGAGCGCATCCTGCGGGCGGCGCAGGCGCTCGGCCTCGGGCTGAAGCTCCACGCCGACGAGTTCGTCGCCTCGGGCGGGGCCCGGCTCGCCGCGCGGCTGGGGGCCCGGTCCGCCGACCACCTGCTCGCGAGCCCGCCCGCCGACCGCCGCCGCCTCGCGCGGGCCGGCGTGAGCGCCGTCCTGCTCCCGCTGACGGCCCTCGCCTCCTCGGCGTCGCGCCGCAGTCCGGCCCGGGAGCTCGTCGACGCGGGGGCCCCGGTCGCGCTCGGGACCGACTGCTCGCCGAACAGCTGGGTCGAGGAGATGCCGACGGTCCTCGCGGCGGCGGTCCACGCCGGCCGGCTCACGCCGGCGGAGGCGCTGACGGCGGCGACCGTCAACGCGGCGCACGCGATCGGCCTCGAGAGCGCCGGCACGATCGAGGTCGGCCGCCCCGCCGACCTCGCGGTCCTGCCGGTGCCGTCGGCGTCGGCGCTCGGCTACCGGTTCCACCTGCGACCGACCGTCGTTTTACGAGAGGGAAAACCGGTTTCTCCGCCGTAACTCCGTCAGTACGTTCAAATACCGGGGCTTTCCTCCCGCCGGTCGAGGACAGCCATGGCGGAGCGCGTAGGCAAGGAGCAGGTCAAGCGAGAGAAGGGTTACCTGTACTATCTCGGCAAGGACGGGTACCTGTGGAAGACCCCGACGAAGCTCAACAAGTCGGGCAAGAAGGCGCGCGTCGGGACCGAGAAGATCTCCCGCGCGGACGGCTACATGTACTTCCTCGACAAGAAGGGCTTCATCTCGCGCGCGCGGATGAAGAACGCCTGAGGGCGCCTCTCGAGGCGACTTCGGACGGGACCTCGGTCCCCCCGTCTCGGCGAGCGTCGTCGGACGAACCCCTTCCGTTCCTCCTCGTTCCGATCGGGAGTCCCGCATGACCTGCCGCAACGACACGGGCGATCCCCGTCGCTGCGAACGCTGCGGTGCCTTTCTCTGGGTCGCCGAGGAAGGGCTGTTCTGCGGGGACTGCGGCGTCCTGATGCCCTGCACGATGCGCCTGCTCCCGCCGCCGGCGGCAAAGCCGGTCCCCGGCCGTCGCTGACGGCGGCGCGAACGCCGGGCGCGACGGCCGAGAGCGTTCCTCACCTTCCTCCGGAACGATTGTGGCGCCTCGCGACGCGCGACGGCCACCGCGGAGCGGCGCTTCGGACCGAGGCCAGATATACCGGGTCGTGGTAGGGCCGCCCCGGAGGGTTTTCGTCGTGCTCTGTCCCCAGCTTACCCCGCCGTTGGCGCTCGCCGGACGGCCTGGAACGCCCGATGCTCGAGGGCGTTTCGGGGCCCGTCGGGCGACGGCTTAGGCGCCGGTAGGGCGTCGTAGGTTCGCGGACGCAGCGCTCGCTCCCCTCCAGGAATCTTGCACATGGCAGCCGCAAAGAAGCGCCCGGTCCCCGGGGAGGAGGCGGCCCGCGTCGCCCCCCGCCCCGGTCGAGAGCCGATCGAGGTCCCCCGTCTCGTGCCGTCCGGCAAGACCGCCTTCGACACCGTCGAGTGGACGACGCACGACGCGACGATCAAGAGCGCCGACGGCAAGGTGATCTTCGAGCAGAAGGGGATCCGCGCCCCGAGGTCCTGGGGCGAGACGAGCATCAACATCGCCGCGAGCAAGTACTTCCGCATCATCGACGGCCGGCGCGAGACCTCCATCGAGGGGATGATCCGGCGCGTCTGCCACTGGATCGCCGACCGGGCGCTCGCCCTCGGCTACCTCGACACCGCCGGCGAGGCGTCGACGTTCGAGGAGAGCCTCACCTACCTCATGGTCCAGCAGATGGCGGCGTTCAACAGCCCCGTCTGGTTCAACGTCGGGGTCCGCGAGCCGCCGCAGTGCTCGGCCTGCTTCATCCAGTCGATCTCCGACGACATGGATTCGATCCTGGCGCTCGCCACGAGCGAGGGCCGCCTGTTCAAGGGCGGGAGCGGGACCGGCACGAACCTGTCGCCGCTGCGCGGGAGCCACGAGCGCCTGGCCGGCGGCGGCATCGCCTCGGGCCCGGTCTCGTTCATGCGGGCGTTCGACGCGCTCGCCGGCGTGATCAAGAGCGGCGGGACGACCCGGCGCGCCGCGAAGATGGTGATCCTGAACATGGAGCACCCGGACATCGTCGACTTCATCGACTCCAAGGTCAAGGAGGAGGACAAGGCCCTCGCGCTCATCCGGGAGGGCTACTCGTCGAACTTCGACGGGACCGACCCGGACTCCGCCTACGCCTCCATCGCCTACCAGAACGCCAACCACTCCGTCCGCATCCCGGACGCGTTCATGGACGCCGTCGCGCGGGACGGGCCCTGGACGACCTACCAGCGCACCGACCATGCGGTCGCCGGCACCTACAAGGCGCGCGATCTGTGGCGCAAGCTCGCCGTGGCCGCCTGGCGCTGCGGCGACCCGGGGGTGCAGTACGACGACGTCACCAACGACTGGCACACCTGCCCCAACGCCGGGCGGATCAACGCCTCCAACCCCTGCAGCGAGTACCTGTTCCTGGACGACTCGGCCTGCAACCTCGCCTCGCTGAACCTGATGCGGTTCCTCCGGGAGGACGGCTCGTTCGACGCGGGCCTGTTCGTGAGCGCCGTGCGGACGATGGTGCTCGCGATGGAGGTGGTCGTCGACGTCTCCAGCTACCCGACGGCGCCGATCGCGCAGAACTCCCACGACTACCGGCCCCTCGGCCTCGGCTACGCGAACCTGGGCGCGCTCCTGATGCACTTCGGGCTCGCCTACGACTCGGACGCCGCCCGGGCGCTCGCCGGCTCGGTCTCCGCGATCCTGTCGGCCGAGGGCTACCGCACCTCCGCCGAGATCGCCCGCCGGCTCGGGCCGTTCGCGGGCTTCGAGAAGAACCGCGCCCCGATGCTCCGGGTGATGGCCAAGCACGCCCGCGCCGCCGAGCAGCTCGCGAGCTCCGATACGCGCATCGCCCCGCTCACCCGGCTCGCCGCCGAGAGCTGGCAGGCGACGGTCCGCTCCGGCGAGCTCTGGGGCTACCGCAACGCGCAGATCTCCGTCATCGCGCCGACCGGCACCATCGGGCTGCTGATGGGCTGCGACACGCTCGGCCTCGAGCCGGAGCTCTCGCTCGTCAAGACGAAGAACCTCGTCGGCGGCGGGGTCCTGCGCATGGTGAACCGGACCGTGCCGGAGGCGCTGGCCGCCCTCGGCTACGGCGCGGAGGAGCGCCAGGCGATCGTCGAGCACGTCGAGCGGAGCGGGACGATCGAGGGGGCCCCCGGTCTCGAGCCGGCGGACCTCGCGGTCTTCGACTGCGCCCTCGCCCCGCCGAACGGGGTCCGGACCATCGAGCCGATGGGCCACCTCAAGATGCTCGGCGCGGTCCAGCCGTTCCTGTCGGGCGGGGCCTCCAAGACGATCAACCTGCCCAACAGCGCGACGGTCGAGGACATCGAGCGGATCTACCTCGAGGCCTGGCGCCTCGGGATCAAGTCGGTCGCGCTCTACCGCGACGGCTGCAAGGCGTCGCAGCCGTTCGAGACCGGGGCGGCGAAGGCGCCGGCGACCGGCCCGCGCGGGCCGGCCCGCGAGCGGCTGCCGGACGAGCGGCAGGCGGTGACCCACCACTTCCAGGTCGGGGGGCACGACGGCTACGTCACCGTGGGCCTGTACCCGGACGGGCGGGTCGGCGAGATCTTCTTCCGCGTGACGAAGGAGGGCTCGACCGTCAACGGCCTGATGGACTCGCTCGGGATCTCGATGTCGATGGCGCTCCAGCACGGGGTGCCGCTGAAGGACCTCGTCCGCAAGCTCGCGCACCTGCGCTTCGAGCCGGCCGGGGCGACCAACAACCCGAAGGTCCGCTTCGCGAAGTCGATCCCGGACTACGTCGCCCGCTGGCTCGCCCTCGAGTTCCTCTCGGAGGAGGAGCGGCGGTCGATCGGCCTGGAGAACCCGTCGGAGGCGAACGGCAACGGCCACGGCGGCGCGCCGGCCCCGGCGGCCCCGACCACCGTGCGCTTCGAGACCCGGCCGCTGGACGCCTTCGGCGGGTCCGGCTCCTCGGGCGGCACCAGCGAGGACGCCCCGTCCTGCGCCGTCTGCGGCGGGATCATGGTCCGTTCCGGGACCTGCTACGCCTGCACGGTCTGCGGCTCCACCAGCGGCTGCTCGTAGTCGGGCGCCCGCGGCTACGGCAGCGCGTAGCGGGCGAGCTCGACCAGGTCGCGCAGGCTCGGCGTCGCGTCCACCGCCGGCTGCGCCGGGCCCCAGACCGCGA
>JASHYB010000142.1 GCA_030043255.1 Thermoplasmata archaeon
GCGAAGCCAACGCACGGGGCGGTGGGGGTGGGGGCGGCTCCGAAGGTGGTGAAGGTGGCGTTCAAGGAGCTGACGTCGAAGGTGACATTCGAGGAGAAGGGGCTGCCGCGGCACACGGAATGGGAGGTAGCGATCGCGGGGGTGGGGACGTACGAGCTGACGGGGGCCTCGTTGACGGTGCGGCTGCCGAACGGGACGTACGACTACACGGTGACGAGCTCGAACCCGGACTACGTTGCGACCACCGCCGGAAGCTTCGCGGTCATGACCCCTGAAGCGGTCCACGAACTCGCCACGTTCTCCCGATCGTCGGACTAGACTCGGAGTCGGCGAAGTCACGGAAGGGGACGCAGGTCCCGTTCGAAGCTGCCGATGCTTGCCGGGTGGTTTCCGGGGCACCCAGCGCAGTTGGGGCCATGGGCCTCATCCGTCGGGGTCGCGAGCGGGGAGGCTTGGGCGTCGCCCGTGGCGCGTTCCGCGTCCCGGCTGGACCGTAGAACCGAGACCCACCGAGCTGCTCAGACCGAGCATGGTCCTCCGACGGCCCGTGCAATCTACGTGAAGGTCCCCGGTGGTTCTTGAGGGCCCTACCGGGAAGATCCGAACGCTCCGGGACGGGTCGCCTGGGCGGTCTCGGCAAACTGCAGCGAGGGGACCCTATCGTTCGGCGGTGCTCTCCGGTGCGCCCCGGGTCCCGGGGGGCTCATCGAGCTGGGAGGAGCTGGCGGAGGCGACGCGCATCTCGCTCGGTCCAGCCCGGTAGGCAGGCTCAGCGCCCACCCTCCGGAGGCGTGGTAATGCTTATTCGCCTTTCTTTCCTTACTCGCAGGCATGACCGAAGCGGGTGTGGCGACTCTCACCTCGAAGGGGCAGGTGACCGTACCCAAGGAGGTGCGGGACGCCCTGGGAGCCGTTCAGGGCGATCACCTGGTCTTCGAGATCGACGGGGAGAGGGCCCTGGTTCGCAAAGCGCCCCGCGAGAGCCTGACGGCGTTGTTCCGTCGGCAGCCACCTTGGGGGACGAGCGCGATGGCGTTCCAGCGGAAGCTGCGAGATGAGTGGTCCGGTCGCGGTCCTAGACACTAGCGTTTTCGTCAGCGCCAAGGCTCCCGAGGAACCGGAGCACGGCGCCTCCACGCGTCTCCTCGAGCTCGCCCACCTCCGCCGCTTCCGGGCGGTCGTGTCGACCGTCACGGTCAGCGAGCTGTGCGCGGGCTACTACCGCTTCGGCGATGACCTGGGGCGCCGAGCCTTTCTGGACTACGTTCGGTCGGCGGGGACGATTCAGGCGGTGTCGGTAAGCGTCGACGTCGCGGACGCGGCGGCAAAGGTCCGCTCCGAGGACGCGCTGCGTCTCCCAGACGCCCTGATCGTGGCCACGGGCATCTGCTCGGGCGCGGAGTGCCTCGTTACTCACGACAAGGGCTTCGCGAGGGTGAAGGGCCGGATTCGCGTCAACTCAGCGCGAGAGTACGTCCGTCGGTTAGACCCGGCCTAGTGCTTGTGGCGTCGTTTCGAAGGAGGCTCCGGCGAGCCTCCTCGGCCGGCGCGGAGCAGGTGTTATCCGCGGTGGCGAGTCAGGCTGTGCAAGGGTGGCCGGGCCAACACCGGACCGCGTGCCGTACCCATCCCTGACCGTGGAGCGGGAGAAGCCATGGTAGCAGCATCGGCAGACCGGGTGGTCGTCGGCCGTGACGTCTGGAAGGTCTACGGCGAGGGGGAGACCGCGGTCCCCGCGCTGCGGGGCCTATCGATCGAGATCCGCCGGGGCGAGATGCTCGCGATCATGGGTCCGTCCGGCTGCGGCAAGACGACCTTCCTGAACTGCTTCTCCGGCCTGGACGACGTGACCCGCGGGACGGTGACGCTCGAGGGCATCGACATCCACGCGATGCCGGACGCGAAGAAGAGCGAGTACCGGGCGCGCCGCACCGGCTTCGTCTTCCAGTCCTACAACCTGCTGCCGATCCTCACCGCCGTCGAGAACGTCGAACTGCCGCTGCTGATCGCGGGCCGGCCGGCGAAGGAGGCCCGGGTCCAGGCGCGGGAGATGCTGACGCAGCTCGGACTGGAGGACCGGGCCGACCGGAGGCCCGCCGAACTCTCCGGGGGCCAGCAGCAGCGGGTCTCCCTCGCCCGAGCCCTGGTGGCGAAGCCGGCGATAGTCTGGGCCGACGAACCCACCGGCAACCTGGACGCGGAGGGCTCGCAGGAGGTCACGAAGCTGCTGCGCCAGTTGAACCGGGACTTCCGCCAGACGATGGTCGTCGTCACCCACTCGGAGGAGGTCGCCGCCGGCTGCGACCGGACCCTGAGGATGCGCGACGGCCAGTTCGTCGTTGCGGGCGCCTAGGACGATGGCGCTCTCGGCGACCGCCGCCCTGCTGGGGCTGCTGCTGATCGTCGCGCTGGTCACCCTCGTCCTCGCGCTCCGCCACCGGCTCGCCTTCCGCATCGCCGCCCGCAACGTGCGGCGGGGCCGGGCGCGCACGGCGCTGCTGGTGGCCGGCCTACTCATCGGGACGACGATCGTCTCCGGCAGCCTCGTCGTCGGCGACACCGTCCAGACGCTGAGCCTGCACTACGCCTACCTCGGGACCGGGTACGTCGACGAGGCGGTCTACGGGCCGTCGGTGACCGGCACGACCGCGTTCTACCCGTACGCGACGTTCACGGCGGTCAACGCCACCGTTCCCGGCGAGCCGCTGATCGCCGGGGTCGCCCCGATGATCATCTCGACCGCCTCCGCGCTCGACAAACGGACCGGCATCCCCGAGACCGACCTGAACCTGATCGGCGCGAACCCGAACCAGAGCGCGCAGCTGGGCCCGTTCGTCAGCGCCTCCGGCGCCACGGTGAACGGCCCGCTGCCCGGCGAGGTGATCATCGACCAGCAGACGGCCTCGGCGCTCAACGCGAGCGTCGGGGACCCGCTCTACGTCTACGGCACGAACGTCTCGCTGCTCACCGTCCAGGCGATCGTCCAGCCGAACGTCCGGGGAGCGTTCCTGACCGCCGGCCTGGCGCCCGGCAACCTGTTCGTCACCCTCGCCACGGCCCAGCAGCTGGAGAACGCCTCCGGGGAGATCAACTACATCGCCGTGACCAACACCGGCTCGCAGGCGGCCGGCGCCGCTTCCAGTTCCACGGTCGCCGCCTACCTCAACCGGACCGTCGGCCCCGCGCTGGAGGAGAAGGGGCTCACCGTCTACACCCCGCTCGCCAGCGCCCTGAGCTCGGCGAGCAGCGGGGCGACGAGCCTGCTCACGATCTTCCTGGTCCTGGGCCTGTTCTCGATCCTCGCCGGCGCGATGCTGATCGTCGGGATCTTCGTCATGCTCGCGGAGGAGCGCAAGGGGGAGATGGGGATGCTGCGGGCGGTCGGCCTGCGGCGGCGCGAGCTGGTCTACTCCTGGCTGTTCGAGGGGGTGATCTACGCCGCCGGCAGCGCGCTGGCCGGCGTGATCGTCGGGGTCGGCGTCGGCTACTTCCTCGACTACCTCGCCGGCTTCATCTTCGCCAGCGACGGCCTGCCCGCCAACGCGCTCCTCCAGTCGTTCACCGTCACCCGGGAGAGCCTCGTCGTCGCCTACGTCGTCGGCTTCCTGCTCACCCTGGTCACCGTCGTCGTCGCCTGCCGCCAGGCGAGCCGGCTGAACATCGTCCGGGCGATCCGCGACGTTCCCGAGCCCCCGCCGCTCGTCCGCACGTACACCCAGCTCGCCTACTTGGGCGCGGCGCTGGTCGTGGTCGGCCTGCTGGTCTTCCTCACGACGTACCGGGGCAGCACCCCGCTCACCGACCCGAAGTCCGGCGGGATCCTGGTCCTGATCGGCGCCGGGCTGGTCGCCGCCCGGTTCCTGAAGAACCGGCCGGTCTTCACGGCGGTCGGCGTCGGCCTGGTGCTGTTCGGCGGCTGGCTCCAGCT
>JASHYB010000143.1 GCA_030043255.1 Thermoplasmata archaeon
CCCCGGGGCGACTGGGTGCGGTGGCAGCAGGAGGGTTTCGGAGTCCCGAGCGGTCCGCCCGCCCCTCCCGCGCCGGCCGAAACGCCGGTCTGGCAAGAGACCGAGCCCGAAGCCCCGGCCTCCCAGACGGTGGCGGCGCCCGCGACCCCCGCCACCGACGCTCCACCCTCTGCCCCTGAAGTGCCGGGGGCCCCGACGTACCCCGCAACGTCCCCTTCGCTCTCCTCCGCACCGCATGACCCGAACGACTCAGCGCTGGTCGCTCAGGTGAGCGAGGAGCTGCTGCGGGCTCCCCGCCATCCTTGGGTCGAGTCCCGCGACCCGCCCGCCTCTCCGACCGCCGTGCCGGCCTGGCAGGAGGACGCGATCCAGCGTCTGGAGGCGGAAGTAGCGGCCTACGGACGGGAGCCTCCCGCCCCGCCTCCGCCGGCGGCCGCCAAAGTTCCCTCCGCCAGCCTAGAGCGTTGCATCTCCTGCGGAGGGGCGACGACCACCTACTCGGAGCAGGTCTGCGTGATGTGCGACCGGCCCCTCTGCGATGCGTGCCTGGAAAAGAGCGTCGCGGACGGCAGGCCGTCCGTCTGCCCGTACTGCAACCTGCCGGACCGCACCTGAGGAGCTCCGTCGGCGCCTGAGCTGCCGGCCTCGGACGGGGTCCGGCCTCCGCGCCTAAGCTCCGGCCGGCCCGCCCCGTAGAGGGCCGCGATACTCGAATTCGCGCTGCCGAATTCAGAAACTTTTAACCTTTAGTCCTCGTACGCGGCGCCGAGGCGGTGTGCAGCGTGTTGGCGTCGAGAGGGACCCGGGCTGGCGGTAGGGCGGAGAAGGCTTCGGACCCTCGACGGTCCTGGTTCGCTCTCGCGGGCGTCGTCGTGCTGGCCGCCCTCGTTGCGCTGCCCGCCGGGGGCCTGCTGGCGGCTCGCGCTTCGGGCGGGACGATGGCGGCGGCAGCCCCCGCGTCGCCGGGATCCACGGGCCTGCCGTTGGTCGCGGCCGGTCCGGATCCGTCACCGAATCCCGGCAAGGTCTTCGCTACCCTGGTGCTGGCGAACAACACCCTGGAGTCCGGGAACTACCCGGCTATCGATGCCCTGGGAACGTCGGACCCGGTCTACGACCCGAACAACGGGCTGATCTTCTTCACCGGCTACAACTCCACCGGCAACGCCCTCTACGCCTGGGACCCGTCCACGCAGTCCCTGGAAGGCGTGGCGCCGATGCCGACCGGAGGCTTCACGGCCGGCGTGGTGATGGACGTGAGCGACAACCTCGTGTATGTCCTGACGCCGGGTCTCGACCAGGTCCAGGTCGTCTCCGGGAGCGCGCCGTTCAGCCTCGTCCGCTCCGTCACGGTAGGCACCGACCCTTACGCCGCCGCTTGGGACCCGCTGAACGATGAGCTGTTCGTCGCGAACTACATCGACCCGGAGTCCAGTACGAACAGCAACCTGACCGTCCTCGCGGGCCCGACGCAGAGCTACGTCGCGACGATCGATGTGGGCCTCTATCCGATGGGCGCCGTGTTCGACCCGGCGTACGGGGCCTACGGGGCGGTGCTGGTCGCCAACCAGCAGAACAACAATCTCTCGGTGATCTCCCCCCATTCGTACACCGAGGTCACGAGCGTCCCGGTGGGTACCGACCCCAGCTCGCTGGCGTACGATCCCGTCCACGGGCTCATCTACGTCGCCAACCAGGGCTCCGGCAATCTCACGGTCCTGCACGCCTCCTCCCTGACGGTCGACGTGGCGTCCCTGTCGGCCGGCCTGGATACCTCGGGCCTGAACGTCTCGGCGTCCGGCAAGCTGTACGTCACCGACACCTACACCAACAACGTCAGCGTGGTCCTGGGATCGGATCCCGCGGCCGGGATCGTCGAGAACTTCTCGGTCGGCAGCGACCCAATCGGCGCCGCGTACGACTCGGGGACCGGTAACGAATACATCACCAACGACGAGTCCGACAACGTCACGGTCCTGGACGACGGGACCGCGCTGCCCGGTCTGGTCACGGTCGAGAGGGTGGGGACGACCCCCCGGACCTTGGCCTACTCCGCCTACCACAACGAGTACTTCGTCGGGGAACCCAACCTCCTGCTCGTCGTCAACGCCGCCTCCCACGAGGAGACCGGTTCGGTCCCGCTGAACATCACCCCCTACGCTCTGCTTGACGTCCCGGAGCTGAACGAGCTGTGGGTCAGCGGTCTCGGCACGTACGAGACCGGCTGGCTGGACGTGATCAACGAGGGAACCCTGGAGGTCACGACGTCGCTGGACGCCCACGGTTCCGGACCGCTGGCCTACGATCCGGACGACAGCGGACCCGGGCAGACGAGCGGGACGATCTTCCTGGGCGACTCGAACGGCTCGCTCGTCGGCGTCGACGCGGCGACCGTGTCCCCCTACGAGGCCCTCCCCGTCTCGGAGCTGACCAGCTACTACGGCGCCCCCGAGGTCGGGGGGATGGTCTGGGACGGTCAGACCGACGCGCTCTATCTGACCGACGGCCCGGTCAACGACGAGGTCACGGTCATCTCCGTCCGGGGGGCCCTGGAGTTCCTCACCCCGCTCCCCGTGGGGGCGGAGCCCACGGGGATCGTCCTGGACAGCAGCACCGGCTCGATCTTCGTCGTTAACGCGGAGGACGGTAACCTCTCCGAGATCGACCCGCTGGCCGACTCCAGTCAGGCCTACGGCGGCGCCTTCGCGTCGTTCCCGAAGAACCTCACCTACGACAGCTCGAACGGCCTGCTCTACGTCGTCAGTCCGTACGTCAGCGGCTCGGACGACAGCGAGGTGACGGTCGTCGACGCCTCCTCGTTCGTCGTCGCGGAGGACCTGGACGTGGGCTTCGGCGCGTCCGGGATCGTCTACGCTTCCAACGAGGGGAACGTCTCCGTCGCCAACTACGACCAGGGCACGCTGTCGCTGATCGGCGAGAGCGTCCCGGTGCCTCCTGAGATCGCGGTGAACCCCCATCAGGGGCCGATCGGGGCCCTGGTCACCGTCACCGGCATCGACTTCAGCCCCGGCCAGATCCTCGGGGAGATCGACTTCGGCGGCGTCCCGCTGACGGGACAGAACTGCCTCGACGGTACCAGCGTGGTGATCGGTTCCTCCGGGGACTTCTCCTGCGAGCTCGCGGTCCCTTCCGGCATGAGCAGTTCGACCGTGGAGGTTTTTGACGACGTGCTCGGGCCGGCCGCGACCACCTTCGACCGGACGACCCTGAAGCTGTCGCTGGACCCTCACCAGGGCCCGGACGGCGCGAGCGTCCTGATCTCCGGCTCCGGGTTCTCGGTGTCCTCGGAGCTTGCCGCGTTGACCTTCGCCGGTTCTCCCGTGAGCTCCTGCAGCCCGGGCAGCCTGACCACCAGCTCCTCGGGCGCGTTCGCCTGCGGCGTCGTGGTCCCGGTCGATACGCCGGAGTCGGTGGTCGACGCGGTGGCCACCGACGCCGGGGGTCAGAGCACCAGCGCGGCGTTCCAGGTGACGGACCTGGCCCTCGGGATCACGGCCGACCAGGGGCCGGTGGGCGCCTCCGTGGTCGTGACCGGGACCGGGTTCACCGTCGACTCGACCGTCGGGCTGAACTTCGGGGGGGCCGTCGTCTCCAGCTGCTCCGAGGGCTCGCTCGAGACGGGGATCGTTACCCCGGGCGGATTCAAGTGCACGGTGACCGTGCCGTCCTTGGGCTCGGGAACGGTCCGCGTCACGGCCACCGATGTGGGCGGCGCCACGGTCTCGGCGAACTTCCTGGTCACCAGCCCGAGGATCCACTTCACGCCCGGTCAGGGACCGGTCGGCGCCACGGTCACGGTGATCGGCCAGGGGTTCTCCGCGGACGCGCCGGTCGCTTCGCTCGTCTTCTACACCACCCCCATCACCTCCTGCCTGTCGGGCAGCTTGACGACCGGTAGCGTCGGTCCGGGCGCGTTCTCCTGCAGCTTCCAAGTGCCGGCTGGGGTGCCCGCCGGGTACGACTCGGTCTTCGCCGACGACCGTTCCGGGGCGTACACCTCGGCGTCGTTCCTGGTGACCTCGCCGGCCCTCAGCGTCAGCCCCACGCAGGGCCCGACCGGGGCGAGCGTCGTGGTGACCGGCACCGGCTTTTCGGTCGATCAGACGGTCTCGCTCACCTTCGGAGCGGTCGCGATCGCACCGGCGGACTGCCTCGCCGGGAGCTCGCTCACGACCGGGACCCTCGCGGCGGGGGGATTCAAGTGCCAGTTGGACGTTCCGCCCGGCCTCTCGGGCCTCGTCCAGGTGGTGGCCACGGACGTCGGCGGGAGCTCCGCTCCGCCCGCGAAGTTCGCCGTCACCGTCCCGTCGATCAGCGTGAGCCCGGGGTCAGGGGCCGTGGGGTCCACCGTGACCGTCAAGGGCCAGGGATTCTCGGCCGATACGCCGCTGGTCTCGCTGGTCTTCGACGGTCAGCCGGTCGCCACCTGCTCGCTCGGCGGGTCGCTGACCAGCGGCTCTCCCGGCGCCGGGGGAGCCGGAGCGTTCTCCTGCTCGTTCCCGGTACCCAGCGGCACGACCGGTACCAGCGTAATCGCGACCGACGCCAGCGGCGCGGTGGCGTCCGGCAAGTTCGTCGTGACCGCCCCCCCTTCGAGCTCTCCGGCGTCGGCGGTCCACCTCAGCTGGGAATCGGTGGCCGTCAACCTGCTGCGGACGAGCGCCCGGGACCTCGACTCGGTACGGGTCGGGCTGGCGTGAACGGAGGGGCCGCACCGGCGCGGCTAGGGGCGCTCCGCCTCGGAGCGCTCGGGCGACGCCGGCGCCGCCTCCGAAGCCCCGCTCCGGGTGACCACGAGGGCGACCGCGCCGTTGAGCGCGCATCCGATCCACCGGAAGCGTAGGCCGTGCCGGCGGCGGAACTCTCGCCAGGCCCGCTCCTCGTCCTCCGGGAACAGCCCGCAGAACTCGTCGAAGACGACCACGGTCCCTGTCCGGACCCGGTCCCCGAGCGCCGAAAGGATGGTCCGCGTCGACGAGTAGAGGTCGCAGTCGACGTGCAGGAAGGCCACCGGCCGCGGGCCCTGGCTAGCGAGGAAACCGGGCAGGGTCTCCGAGAACCACCCGCGCACCAGCGTCACTTCGGGCCGCACCTCGGGCAGTTGCCGTCCCGTCGTGAAGGTCCCGGCAGGGATGCGGGGGGTCCAGGCCTGAGGGAGCCCCTCGAAGGAGTCGAATCCGACCATCGGCCGGCGGGCGCGCTCGGCGATGTGGTTGATGGAGGCGCCGCGGAAGACGCCGAACTCGAGCCACAGACCGTCGAGACGTACCTCCCCGAGCGCCCGGTCGAGGAGCTCGAAGCGGTCGGCGGTGAACAGCCTCCCCCTCGCTGGCAGGCCGAGGACGGCCCATTTGGCCAGCTGGGCGGAGTTGGTGACCCCGGCCGACAGGGCGTCCAGCCATCGTCGGGGGAGCGAGCTCGGGTGCCGCTCGACAATGTCGGCCCGGGTGGACCCGAGCCAGCTCCGCAGGGAGGCCGACGCGGATCGCGTTGC
>JASHYB010000144.1 GCA_030043255.1 Thermoplasmata archaeon
CATGCGATCTTCCGCGAGTACGCCCAGCCGCCGTGACCGCCCGATCGCGCTGGGGCTCGTGCTGGTCGGCGACGACCATCCGCGGGCGTGCACCGGCCGGCGCCTGATCCGGCTGGGTCTCGCCCGCGAGCTCGCCCGGCCGGAGTCGGGAGGGCGCGTTCCGATCCTCCTCGACCCGTACGCCTCGGTCCCGCTCTGCTCGGCGGACCGGCGGCGGGCCGTACGCGACGGCCTGGTCGCGGTCGACTGCTCCTGGAACCGGCTCTCCAGCGCGGCGGCCCGCCGGGCGACGACGGCGCCCCGGGGCGGGGCGGCCCGTCGCCTGCCGATGCTGCTGGCGGCGAACCCCCAGCACTTCGGTCGGTTGGGGGAGCTGAACACGGTGGAAGCGCTGGCGGCCGCCCTCTGCGTGCTCGGCCGTCGGACCGAGGCGGAGCGGCTCCTCGACGGCTTCGCGGGGGGCCGGACGTTCCTGCAGCTCAACGACGAGCGGCTCGCCCGCTACGCAGTCGCCGACACGGTCGACGCGGTCCTGCTCGCCGAACGTCGCCTGTTCGGCGGAGGCTAGCGGGCGCGCTTCGCTCACGCCGGGGGCGCCGAGCGCTCCGTGGCGAGGTGGCGCAGGTCGGCCTCCTCGACCCGGGCAAGGGGGCGGTCGAGCGGCAGGACCGCCAGGATGACGCCGCCGTACCGCCGGAAAACCCGGGTCGTCTGGAGCGTCATCACGCGCCCGCGGTAGAGGCTGCGGCCCGTCAGGTCCGGGTCGTGCCCGCGCCAGAAGGTCCGCAGCGAGCTCTGCTCGAGGAAGCGGACCAGCTCGGCTTCCATCCAGGGTTCGGTGGCCCCGCGGCGGGCGGCCCCGGCTTCGGGCTCCGACCAGAGGAGCTCGAGGAGGCGGGCGTCGTCCGGCGCTTGGAACGCCTGGGTCCACGGCGTGGGTAGGGTTCCCCGCGGAAAGCCCGCGTGCGCGAAGTAGGCGCCGTTGCCGGCCGACGCGGCGAACGGTCCCCGGCCGAGCAGGTCCATCACCCGCTCGTAGCGGCGCGGCGATGTCCCCCAGAGGCGGGCCATCTCCTGCGGCAGCACGTGCGGGTGACCGGGGATGCGCCGCTGCGTCTCGTGGTTCCCCTGCAGCAGCACGACCCGATCCGGGCAGCGGCTCGCGAGCCCCAGGAGGAACAACGCGTTGGCCACCGAACCGAACGGCAGGTCCGGCGGCGATCGATCGATGTAGTCGCCGAGCCCGATCAGCAGGGCGTCCGGCGCGGCCGCCTCGAACTGGCGGACGACCTCGAGGGTCGAGAGCCAGTCCCCGTGCGTGTCGCCGAAGACCACCGCCGAGCTGGCCGGACCCAGCGCGACGTACGGGGCCCGCACGGGGACCTTCTGCTCAAGACGGTCGAGCAGCTCGTCGACCGCCGAGGCGCTCAGCTGCAGGATCTCCCGCGGCGACGCGACCGCCGCGTCCTCGGGCATGCGGAGCCTCCCGCTCGGGCTACCCGGGAGATGCGGGGGGCCGGAGTTCCCGAGGGGCGGCCCGCGCGACCGGACCCTCGTTTGAACCGGCGTATGCCCTGGGCAACAGGGTCCTAAGCCCTGCCTCGCTGGCCCCGACGGGGGACCCCGACGGTTTGGCCGAGCTGGAGCACCCCCGCATCGTCAGCGCGATCCGCCCGGAGAAGTAGCCCCGGCAGGAGTTCCGGCCGGCGGGTCGCACGGCTCCCGCGGCGTTCGAACCTGCGTCGCGAGATCCAGAGTCTCGCATGATTGGCCACTACACCACGGGGCTACGCCCGAAGCAGCGGGGCTCGGTTGATAACCGTTGCCGCGCGCGCGGTCGCGCGTCGGCCCGGCGGGGGCGAACGAGCGGATGCCACAAATAGCGGCAGACGGTCCCGACGCCGTCCATGGCCGGGCGGCCGCGGCGGAGGGGTTTCGTACGGCGCTTAGCGAGGGGCGTGAGCCGGGGGCATCGTCCGCAGGGCCGGGACCGAGTTCGCCCGGGCCCCCCGCGGTCCCGCGCGCTCGTCCGCGACTAGCCCTGCCCAACCCGAAGTTCGCGCTCGCCCTCTACGCCGCCATCCCGTTGGCCGCCGGCCTGGGGCTCGCCGCGACGACCGGCCTCAGCTTCGGCTCCATCGCCCGGTACCTGCCGCTGGCGAGCGTCGACGTCTCCTACTCGTTCCTGCGCATGCTGGCCGCCTACGCCCTGTCGCTCGGCTTCGCGCTCGGCTACGGCTACTACGCGGCGGTCCACCGCTCGGGGGAGCGGGTGATGATCCCGATCCTCGACATCCTGCAGTCGGTCCCGATCCTCGGCTTCTTCCCGTTCGCGATCGCCGTGCTCGCGGCCGCGACGCCCCACAGCTTCCTCGGCCCGAACTTCGCCTCGGTCTTCCTGATCTTCACCTCGATGGCCTGGAACATGGTATTCGGGGTCTACGAGTCGCTGAAGACGCTCCCGGCCGAGCTGCGGGAGGCCGCGGAGACGTTCCGCTCCCGCGGCCTGCTGCTGTTCCGCAAGGTGCTGTTCCCGGCGACGGTGAACCGCCTGGTCTACAACACCGTCCTCTCCTGGACCGCGGGCTGGTTCTTCCTGGTCGAGGCGGAGATCTTCACGACGAACACCTCCAGCGCGCTCGCGGGGATCGGCAGCTACCTCTCCTTCGCCGCGAGCGCCTCGAACGGTCCGAAGTTCCTCGCCGGCATCCTCGTGCTCGTGGTCCTGATCGCGGTGCTCGACTTCGCCGTCTGGCGGCCGCTGACCCGCTGGGCCGACCGGTTCCGCTACGACCAGGCGCCCTCCGGCGAAGCCGGCGACGTCGCGCCGGCCCGCGACCGCACCGGCCGCATCCGGCGGGCGACGCTCTACGTGACCCGCGGGGTCCGCACCGGCGTCACGAGGATCAGCACGCCGCTGGTCCAGCTCGCCGCGATCACCGCGCGGCCGGGCAAGCTCGCCAGCGAGCGCCGCCGGTCGGCCGTGCACTACATCGTGCTCGGCACGATCCTGGTCCTCTCCTGGCTGCTGCTGATCGCGCTGACGGTCGCGCTGTTCGACGTCTTCACCCGCCCGATCGACCTGGAGGTGCGCCACAAGATCGCCCTCGTGCCGCTGGCCATGGGGGCCTCGGTCCTGCGGGTCGTCGCCGCCTACGCCCTGTGCCTCGCGATCTCGCTGCCGCTCGCCATCCACGTCGCGCGCAGCCCGCGGGCCGAGCGCGTGGGCATGCCGGTGATCGAGGTCGTCGCCTCGTTCCCGGCGACCGCGCTGTTCCCGGTGATCATCTTCGTCCTGATCCCGTACCTGACCCCCGAAGGGGCGGCGGTGCTGATGCTGATGACCGGCATGCTCTGGTACCTGTTCTTCAACATCCTGTCCGGGGTCCGTTCGCTGCCGCCGGACCTGGTCGAGGCGGCGCGGGCCTACGGGGTCCGGGGCCGCGACTTCTTCCGGCGGGTCCTGCTGCCGGGGATCTTCCCCGCGCTGATCACCGGCTCGATCACCGCCTTCGGCGGCGGCTGGAACACGCTGATCGT
>JASHYB010000145.1 GCA_030043255.1 Thermoplasmata archaeon
GCCCACCTCGACCTCGGCACGGTCCTGACCATCAACGGCCGGCGCGGGCGCGTCGTGACGCTGACGGCGGCGCGCGTGCGGGTCGACTTCAACCCTCCGTTCGCCGGCCGCAAGATCCGGGCGAAGTTCAAGGTCGTGGAGAAGGTCGTCGAGCCCGCCGAGCAGGTCCGGGCGATCGTCGACCTGCAGTACGGCCACGGAGCGGAGTTCCACGTCGAGCATCGCGAGAAATCGTTCACGCTCAAGGTCCCGGACCGGACCAAGTTCGACCCGTACTGGGTCGCGGCGAAGGCCCGGGTCGTCGACCGGGTCCGCACGCAGCTGCATCCGGAGTCGGTCCGGTTCGTCGAGGAGTGGGTGACCCCCGCCGAGACCAAGACGGACGCCAAGTCGGACGCGAAGGCCGACGCCCCCGCGAAGGCCGCCCCTGAGACGCCGACCGCGCCGGCGAAGAGCGCGGGCGGCAAACGCACGCCCGCCGCCGCGGCCTCCGAGGCGTCCAAGGCGAAGCGTCCGAGCCCCGACGAGTAGAACGTACGGGGAGCTCTTGAACCGGCCGTGAGCTAGCGCGGCGTGAGCGCCGCGACGCCCTCGGCGAAGGTCCCGCTCGGCTTCCTGGTCCTGACGTTCGCCGCCGGGATCGCGGTCGCCGCCGTGATCATCTACTTCGGGGTCCGCGGCCAGATCGGGACCTCCATCCCCTAGCCCGCCCGGTCCGTATCGAGAGGGGATAAGGGCGGGCCGGCTCGCCGCAGCGTGGCGTCGCACGCTACGATGCCCGGGGCCCGCGGCAACCGCTACGCCGGCTGGATCGCGGGGGGGCTCGCGATCCTCGCCGTGCTCGCGGTCGGGGCCGGCTTCTGGTTCAGGTACCACCCGTAGCCGGCCCGGTCGCCGGGGCCCCGGCCTGGGGCCAGCGGTAGAGGTACACGTCGTTCCGGGCATCGTGGACCTCCGGGGTCCAGCCCTCGATCGGATGGCAGTGGCTGACGACCCTCGCCCCGTCGCGGAGCTGGGACTCCAGCTTGGGGCGCAGGCGCTGCATCGCCCCGGGCCAGAGGAACGTCGCGACGACCGTCGCCTCGGAGAAATCGAGGTCGAACAGGTCCCCCCAGTGGATCGTGACGCGGTCGGCGGCGGCGCCGAAGCGGCGGCGGAGGCGAAGGATCGCGACCCGGATCGGCTCGACCTCGACGCCGACCGCGCGCGCGCGGTAGACCCGCGCGGCGCGGAACACCAGCGCCCCGGTCCCCGCGCCGAGGTCGTAGAGCGTGTCGCGCGGGGAGACCTCGGCCAGGCGCAGCATCTCCAGCGCCGCCGCACGCGGCGTTGGCTGGTAGCCCGCGCCGAACAGGAACGACGCGAAGACGAAGTAGGCGAGCGCCGCCGCGACGAGCACGAGCAGGATCGCGACCGCGATCGGGTCGACCGCCACCGGCTACCTCCCGCGGTGCCCGGGGGCGACGAGCCGCTCGGCGGCGGTCCGGGGGTCGAGCTCCCGGGCGAGCACGCGGTCGACGAGGCGACGCAGGGCCGGGTCGGTCTCCAGCCGCTCGGCGAGCCGCCGCGCGACCTCCTCGCGGACCCGTCCGACGATCTCCTCCTCGAGCCGCCGACGGCGCTCGGCCGCGTGGGCGGGCGACGCCGCCAGGAACGCCTCGTGCGCTTCGATCGCCGACCACAGCTGCGGGATCCCGGACGGCGCGGTCGTCGAGGTGCGCACGATCCGGGCCCGCCAGCCGTCCGGCGCCGGACCCAGCGAGGCGAGCTCGGCGAGGTCCCGCTCCGCCGTCTCGGCGCCGGGCAGGTCGGACTTGTTGACGCAGAAGACGTCGGCGATCTCGAACAGCCCGGCCTTGAGGGTCTGGACCTCGTCGCCCAGGTGCGGCACGAGCACGACGACCCGCGTGGTCGCGACCCCCCGGATCGCCACGTCGACCTGGCCGCTGCCCACCGTCTCGACCAGCACGACGTCGAAGCCGGCCGCCTCCAGGAGCCGAGCGACGTCCCGCGTGGCGTCGGCCAGTCCGCCGGAGGCGCCCCGGCTGGCCATCGACCGGAAGAAGATCCCGGGGTCGTCCGCGCGGCGATCCAGGCGGATCCGGTCCCCGAGGACGGAGCCGCCGGAGAACGGGCTGGACGGGTCGACCGCGACCACGCCGACGCTGCGGCCGTTGGACCGGAGGTGGGCGACGAGCAGGTTGATCAGGCTCGACTTGCCGACGCCCAGCGGGCCGGTGAGGCCGACGATCGGGATCCGACCGGTCCGCGGGTACAGCTCCCGCAACAGCGCGTCCCCGGCCGGCGCGCCGCTCTCGACCGCGGTGATCGCCTTCGCGAGCGCGCGCCGGTCCCCCCGGACGATCGCCGCCGCGGCGGTCGACGGCCGCGGTCGGCTCATGCGGTACCGCGCGCGAGCCGCTCCGCGGTCTGGACGATCTCTCCCAGGGAGGCGCCGGGGCCGAAGATCGCCCGGATCCCCAGCCGGCGCAGCCGCGAGGCGTCCTCGTCCGGGATGATCCCGCCGGCGAAGACCTTGATCCGGCTCCCCTTCTCCTTCTTCAGCAGCGCCATGACGCGCGGGAACAGCGCCATGTGGGCGCCGGAGAGGATCGACAGCCCGATCAGGTCGACGTCCTCCTCGACCGCCGCACGGACGATCTCTTCCGGGGTCTGGCGGAGGCCGGCGTAGATGACCTCCATACCGGCGTCGCGCAGCGCCCGTGCGACGACCTTGGCCCCCCGGTCGTGTCCGTCGAGCCCGGGCTTGGCGATCAGCACGCGGACGGGCGCCGCCCGAGCCTTGGCCTTCACGAGCTCCCCGGGGCTTCGACGGAGCGTCCGAGTGAAAAGCTTTCGCTGGCCCCGCGGTAGGGGGTGGGGCCCGCCCGTCCGGCCCGCCGGCGGCGCGGGGCTTCGGGAGCCTACGCATGGAGGTGCGCGCGGTCGCCTGGGCCGACTTCCACGGGGTCGCCGAGCTCCGGCTTCACCGCTACGATCAGACCGACGCCGACCCGGACTACGGCATGATCTCCGCCGCGTCCCGTCCGACGCTCGGCGAGATCGCGAGCTGGTTCGGCGAGCTGCATCGGGCGATCCTGGAGGGCCGCGCGGTCTGCTCCGTGGCGGTGGAGGACGCCCGGATCGTCGGGATGTGCAGCGTCCGGCCCGACGGCAACCATCGAGAGACTGCCCACGTCGGGGTCCTGGGCGTCGAGGTGCGCGAGGGCTACCGCGGGCGCGGTGCCGGGGAGGCGCTGCTGCGGCACGCTCTGGAGGCCTGCCGCGGGCGCTTCG
>JASHYB010000016.1 GCA_030043255.1 Thermoplasmata archaeon
GCGAAGAACGCCGGGCCAAAGAAGGTTGCGAGCAACGCGGCCGCGCTGACGGCGCCGATGGCCACGGCGCGGGCCGCCGAGCTCCCCGGGGCCCCCGCGAAGGTCACCAGGCCGAGGGCGACGGCGTCGAGCAGCGGCAGCAGGACGAGGAAGGCGTAGCCGGGGGTCCGGCTGGCCAGCCGCAGGTCCTTCGTCAGCACCGCCAGCGGCGGCGCCTGCGGCCGCAGCGTGAAGCCGGAGGCGGTGGCGGCCGCGGGCGCCTGCGCGGGAACGAACCCGGCCTCCGAGATCGAGCCGACCAGCCAGGCCCCGGCGTAGACGACTAGGCCGCCGTACAGCAGGCCCGCGGAGATCGCGATCCACGGGACGACGGGCGGCACGCCGAGCGAGCCGAGCCCTCCGGCGACGTACGGCGGCCAGACCGCGAGCGCGAACGGGTACACCGCCGCGAACGCTTCCGCGGTGAGCGCCACGTGGTGGCTCGCGAGCTGGGCGACCGCGCGGAAGAACGGCGGGGAGGCGGTCACGAACGCGAGCAGCCCGAACGCCGGCAACAGCCACAGCAGGAGGTACGCCCAGCGGACCAGCGAGCTGCCGCCCCCGCCCCGCGAGCCCTGGATGCGGCGCACGAAGAAGCGGCCGGTGACCAGCGACAGCGCGAGCGCGAAGACGACCGCGCTCGTGCTCGCGGGGACGGTGGCCAGGCCGGCCGGTAGCCCGAGCGCGAGGCCGACGAACAGCGGGGTCGCCACCAGGACGACGACCGCCGGGAGGTCGAACAGGCGCAGGTAGAGCAGGAGGGCGACCTGGCGCAGCGTCGCGCGGTCGATCGGCAGCGGCTGCAGCACCGTCAGCGCCGCCGAGCCGAGGAACGTCGGGAGCGCCTGGAGCCCGGTCCACCAGAGCAGCGCGAGCTCCAGCCCGACGACGCCGGTCAGCACCCCCGCCTGGAACAGCCCGTCCGGCAGCGCCACCGGCACGAGCGACGCCCGCTCGCTCGCGGTCGCGCGGAGCAGCACCGCCGAGCCGAGCGCGATCAGCCCGAGCAGCGCGGCGATCAGCGACTTGGACTGCGCGACCCGGCGCTGCGCCCGCTCGGCGAGCTGGTGGGCGTCCTTCGGCGGGACCGGGTTCCCCTGGCGGAAGGCGTACGTCGCCTGGAGCGCGACCTCCCCGAAGGCGACCTCCGCGAGCCGGGCGGCCTGCCGCCAGCCCATCTCACGGCCCGTCCAGCGAGGCGACCGCCTCGGTGAGCCCTTCGTCCTGCTGGGTCAGCCGCAGGAACACCTCCTCCAGGCTGGCGTCCCCCCGGGCCGCCCGGGCCCGCAGCTCCTCGAGGGTCCCCTCGGCCCGCAGGCGCCCGGCGTCGAGGATGCCGACCCGGGTGCAGAGCTCCTCGGCGATCTCCATCGTGTGGGTCGACAGCAGCACGCCGCGGCCGCCGGTCCGGACGAACCGGAGCAGCAGCTCCTTGACGATCCGCACCGAGCGCGGGTCCAGGCTGTTCAGCGGCTCGTCCAGCACCAGCAGCCGGGGCGCGTGCAGGAAGGCGGCGATGACCAGGACCTTCTGCCGCGTCCCGTTGGAGAGGGTCGCGATCGGCTCCTCGAGCTCGGCGTCCAGCTGCAGCGCGGCCGCGTAGCTCTTCAGCCGCTCGGAGGCGGCGGCCGGCTCGAGCCGCCGGACCCCGGCCACGAACTCGAGGAACTCGCGCGGCGTCAGCGCCTCGTACAGCAGCGCCGTCTCCGGGACGTAGCCGAGCTGCTCCTTCGCCCGGATCCCGTCCCCCACCGCGTCCTCCCCGAAGACTCGGACCGAGCCGGCGGTCGGCCGCACGAGCCCGACGATCGACTTGATCGTGCTCGACTTGCCGGCGCCGTTCGAGCCGAGGAGCCCGTAGATCTCGGCCGGACGGACCTCGAGCGAGAGCCCGTCGACCGCGCGCCGCTGCCCGTAGTCGACGGCGAGCGAGTCGATGCGCAGCGGGGTCGCGGACGCTTCGGCCATCGGCGCGCCCCGTTCAGGCGCCCGGGCCCGGGCGGCTCGGAGGCGAGGAGCGGACGAGGGGGAACAGCAGGACCTCCTTGATCGACGGCGTGCCGGTGAGCGCCATCACCAGCCGGTCGACCCCGAGGCCGACGCCGGCGGTCGGCGGCAGGCCGTACCGCAGGGCCCGGACGAAGTCGTCGTCGTAGGCGTACCGGTCGTCTCCGCGCTCGCCGAGCTGCTCGCGGAACCGCCGCTCCTGTTCGACGGGGTCGTTCAGCTCGGTGTAGGCGTTCCCCAGCTCGTAGCCCGGGACGAAGACCTCGAACCGCTCGACCCGCCCCGGCTTGGAGCGGTGGTGCTTGGCCAGCGGCGTCGTCGCCTGCGGGTGATCGACGACGAAGGTCAGCCGGTCGAAGGTCGGCTCGACGTACTTCTCGAACAGCTTGTCGAGGAACGTCCCGGTGGAGGAGGCGTCCGGGACCGTCGAGCCGGCCCGGTGGGCGAGCTCGCGGAGCTCCTCCCGACTCTTGTCGAGCAGGTTCGCGATTCCGCTACGCCGCTCCAGCTCGTCGACGAAGTCGACCGTCGCGAACGGGGGACGGAACAGCTCCGCGCCGCGACGCGCGCCCGGCTCGTCGGGCAGCAGCTCGGCGACGCGCTCGGCGAGCCGCCCGAACAGCCCCTCCACCAGCCGCCGCATGTCGTGGTAGTCCGCGTAGGCCCAATAGGCTTCGAGCTCCGTAAACTCCGGGGAGTGGGTCGAGTCGAGGTCCTCGTTGCGGAACGCCTTGCCGAGCTCGTAGACCCGCTCGAGGCCGCCGACCAACAGGCGCTTGAGCGGCAGCTCGAGCGCGATGCGGAGCTGCAGCTCCTCCCCCAGGTAGTTCGAGCGGGTCACGAAGGGGGCGGCCGCGGCCCCGCTGGCGACCGGCAGGAGGACCGGGGTCTCGACCTCCACGAACCCGGCGGCGTCCAGGAACCGGCGCACCTCGGCGAGAAGCTCGGCCCGGACCCGGAACCGTTGGCGGGTCTCGGGGGAGGCGAGCAGGTCGAGGTACCGGCGGCGGATCTTCGTCTCGGCGTCCTGCAGCCCGTGGTACTTGTCCGGCGGAGGGCTGACCGCCTTGGCGAGCAGCTGCACCCGCTGGACCGCGAGCGACGGCTCGCCCCGGCGGGTGACCGCGGCCCAGCCGTCGGCCCCGACGAGGTCGCCAGGGTCGAGGTCGGCCAGGACCGACCGATAGCGATCGTCCCCGAGCAGATCGCTCCGCAGCAGCAGCTGCAGCGAGCCGCTGGCGTCCTCCAGGTCGGCGAACGCGGTCTTGCCGTGCTCGCGCAGCGCCTTCAGACGGCCGGCGACCCGGAACGACCGGTCGCGAGCCTCCGTGCCGGCGGCCAGCGACGCGCAGGCCTCGCGGACCGCCCCCGACAGTACCCGTCCGGGGAACTCCCAGGGGTACGGTTCGACCCCCGCGGCCCTCAGGCGCTCGACCTTGCCCCACCGCTCGCGCTCCAGGGGCGGGGGGTCCTCCATCGGCGGGGGCCGGGAGGCGACGCCGGGGAGAAAACGGTTGGCGTGGACCGATCGTTCGAGAGCGCGAGGCCGCCCCGGCCGGCGCCGCTCCCGGCGCCGGAACGGTCTACGGTCCGGCGGACCCTACGCGGCCGCCGGGCCGATTGCCAGGCGCTCGACCCCGGTGGGCCGGTAGAGTGCCAGATGCTCCGGCACCGCCGGGTCCTTGCCGGCGGCCCGGGCGGGCTCGTGGAGCAGCAGGTAGGTCCCGAGGAAGAACTCGGCGGTCGCGTCCCCCCCGCCGATCCCGTAGCTGACGTAGTCGGAGAAGTAGACGTGGACCATCCCCGAGCGGTGGCGCCGCAGGGCGTCCAGGAACTTCGCGGACTCCTCCGGCCCCTTGCGCTCCACCTCGTCCATCAGGTCCCGGACGATCGGCCGCTGGCTGATGCCGGCGAGCCCGTCGTAGGCGAGGTAGACCGCGGGCCGCGGGTCGAGCGCGACAAGGTCGACCCGCAGGACCCCCTCGGCCGGCTTGGTCCGCATGCGCGCCGCCTATCCGGCCCGCGTTAAGAGACCTTCGGCCGACGACCGAGGGGGCGAGGGGTCCGTGGGGAGGTCGCCGCCTAGTGGTCGTGGCCCCCGCCGGCGGGCGGCGTGGGGCTCGACTTCTTCGAGGCGATGATGTCGTCGATCCGCAGGATCATGCTGGCGACCTCGACGGCGCTGGAGAGCGCCTGGCGCTTGACCCGCGCCGGCTCGACCACGCGGAGCTTCCACATGTCGGCGGCCTTGCCGTCGGTCAGGTTGACCCCGACGTTGCGGTTCGCCTTGGCGCCGTCGTGGGCGCTCCGCAGCTCGATGAGCGCGTTGATCGAATCGTAGCCGCCGTTCTCGGCGAGCGCCCACGGGACGACCTCCAGGGCCTGGGCGAACGCCTCGACCGCGAGCTGCTCGCGCCCGCCGACCGTGCCGGCCCACTTGCGCAGCCGGACGGCGAGATCCACCTCGGTCGCGCCGCCGCCGGGGCAGACGAGCCCGTCCTCCAGCACGCTCCCGACGACCTTGAGCGCGTCGTGCAGCGAGCGCTCGACCTCCTGGGTGACGTGCTCGGTCCCGCCGCGGACCAGGATGGAGACGCTGCGGGGGTTCGAGCAGCCGACCACGAACGTCATGTCGTCGTCGCCGACCTTGC
The DNA here is from genome assembly GCA_030043255.1 of Thermoplasmata archaeon. Lineage (GTDB taxonomy): Archaea > Thermoplasmatota > Thermoplasmata > Lutacidiplasmatales > UBA184 > Lutacidiplasma. The sequence continues at coordinate 4,698 of JASHYB010000016.1, forward strand.
GCTCCTCGACCTTCTCGGCCTTGCCGAGGTCCGCGCTGCCGAGCTCCTTGATCCCGGTGACGATCTTGCCGCCGGTGGCGCGGGCGAGCTTCTGCAGGTCGGACTCCTTGACCTGCTTGACCGCGTAGATCCCCTCCTTCGCGAGGTAGTGCAGGACGACGTCGTC
>JASHYB010000146.1 GCA_030043255.1 Thermoplasmata archaeon
CGCTGCGGGAGGCGGTCGCCGCGGACACCCCGCCGTTCGTCCGGCTCGGCGTTCGCGGTTCGGCGCTCGAGGTCCGGCTGGAGGCGAGCAGCGCCGCGAGCGCCCGCGCGACGCTGGACGACCTGCTCGCCTGCCTGAAGGCGGCGGAAGGGCTGCTACCGGCGGACCGCCGGCCCCCGGCCCAGCGCTAGGGCCAGCGGTTCGACGAGCTCCGGCACGACCTCCTCCAGCCGGCCGACGATCCCGACGTCCGCCCCGCGGAAGACCGGCGCCTCCGGGTCGACGTTGACCGCCAGGATCGTCCCGGCCCGGGCCCATCCGACCATGTGGTTCGTCGCGCCGCGGACCCCGAGCAGGACCGCGAGGCGCGGGGCGAGCGAGCGGCCGGTGAGCCCGAGCTGCCGCCGGACCGGCAGCCAGCCGGCGTCCACCACCCGGCGCGTCCCGACCAGCGCCGCGCCCCAGCGCTCCAGCACCGGTAGCAGGCGGGCGATCCCCTCCGGTCCCCCGATCCCCGAGCCGACCGCCACGACGACCTCGGCGCCGTCGACCTCCGGCAGCTCCGCCGGCTCGTCGTGCTCCTCGAGGCACCGCACCCTCGCCCGCGGAGGCGACGACCGCACGTCGGTCCAGCGGAACGGCGCGCCCGCCCGGCCGTCGGTGGCGACCTCCGCCAGCCCGCCGGGGACGGTGACGACCGCCGGAACGGAACGGCAGGCGATGCGGGCGAGGGTCGTCCCGCCGAACGACGGCTTCGACCAGGTGAAGCCCCCGTCGTCCCGGGCGGTGACGGCGACCGCGTCGCCGACGACGCCAAGACGGGCCCGGGCGGCGAACTGCCCGGCGACGTCGCGGCCGAACGGGCTGGCGACGGCGACGACCGCGGCGAGCCTCGGGCGCGCCCCGAGCAGGGCGGCGAGCCCTCCGGCGACGTCGGCGGAGTCGAACGCCGGCGCGTCGGCGGCCAGTCGGTAGCCGGCAAGCGCCCCGGCACCTTCCAGCTCCGCGTCCTGCGAGGAGGCCGGACCGGCGCCGTAGCGGACGGCGGCGACGCGGTGGGCCGGCAGCGAACGACGCAGCAGACCGATCACCGACAGCGCGCCGTCGGTGAGCTCCCCGCGGTGACCGGAGACGAGCACGACCATCTCGCGCGACGCCTCGTCGGACGGCGGCCAGGGTAGCGGCGCGGCCGCCGGGCGGCGGACCGTGAGGCGGGCGCGGACCGTCACGAGCGCCGCGGCAGCCCGTTCGGCCGGGGTCCCTTCGGCGAAAAGGACCGCCGACCGGTGCGGGGCGACCTCCTCCACCGCCTCGACGCGCGTCGGGGAACCGAAGGCCCCGACCTCGCCGGCCTCCACGCCGAGGGCCCCGGGGCCGAGCGTCCGGACCCGTCCGTCGTCGACCCGGTCGAAGGCGGCAGGGTCCCCGTGCAGCGGTTTGGCGGCCTTCTCCCCCACGGTGACGACGGCCGGGAGCGGGAGGTCGAAGCGGGCGTACCCGCGGGGGGTATCGGCCTCGACCGCGAGGTGACCGTCCGGCTCGGTCCGGCGCACCGAGCGCGCGGACGACAGCACGGGAACCTCCAGTCGGGCCGCCAGCTCCGGGCCGAGCAGGCCGGTGTCGCTGTCGGTCGACCGGGCCCCGGCGAGGACCAGCCCCGCACCGGACGGTCGAAGCGCCGCGGCGATCGCCGCCGAGCTCGCGAGCAGGTCGGAGCCCGCGAACGCGTCGTCGCACAGGTGGAGGGCCCGGTCGGCCCCGAGCGCGAGCGCCTCCCGCAGCAGCGGCCGGACCGGCGGCGGACCGAGCGAGAGCACCGTGACGGTGTCCCCGGGCCTCCGCAGCTCGAGCCCGACGCGCAGCGCGCGGTGATCGAACGGGTTCAGCACCAGCTCGACCCCTTCGCGCACCGTCGCCCGGCGGACCGGGTCGAAGCGGACCGCCTCGGAGCGCGGGACCGCCTTGAGCAGGACCGCGATCTCCATCGGGGCGCCGGGCCCCGGGCCGCGGGGCGATATGAGCCCCGCGAGCGTGGGCCGACGGTGGCGTTCCCGCCCGCCGCCCCGACGGCCACGCCGCGACCGGACGAGCTCGCCCGCTACGCGACGGCGGTCGTCGTCCTGGTCGCCGCCGTCGTCAGCCAGTACGTCCTCCCGCCGCTCTGGCCGGCGAGCCGGGCCGTCTACGGTAACCTGGCGGGGGACGTGGCGGTGGTCTACGGGCTGCCGATCGTCGCCTTCGCGCTGCTGGTCGGGGTGGGGCCGCTGCGCGCCTGGCGACACGCGCTCGGACGGGCCACGGTCGAGGGCCTGCGGTGGTACGGCGGGCTGTCACTGCTCGCGCTGGCGGTCACGATCGCGCTGGGCGTCGTCTACGAGGTTGTCGACCCCAGCGCCCTCCAGCTGCTCGACAAGCCGAACCCGGCGCTGGAGGCGGCCGTCGGCAACCCGTGGTTCTTCGTCGGCTTCTCCTTCGCCATCGGCGCGTTCGAGGAGACGATCTTCCGGGGCTGGGTCTACGGGTTCTGGGAGGGGCGCACCGCCCGCTGGACGACCCCGGCGCTCCTGACCAGCCTGCTGTTCGCCGGGGTGCACATCTACTACGGGACCACCTACGGCGCGGCGGCCCCGCTGATCTTCCCGAGCCTCTTCCTGATCGGCCTCGCGTTCGCCGCGACGTACCACGCGAGCGGCGGGAACCTTGTCGTCGTCGCCCTGCTGCACGGCGCGACCGACGCGACCGCCTACCTCACCCTCGTCTCGTACGGGGCCGGCGTCGGCCTGCACTACGGCC
>JASHYB010000017.1 GCA_030043255.1 Thermoplasmata archaeon
CCTCCGGGAGGTGCGACGGGCCTATCCGCGCCAGCGCGACGGCGCGGTGCTGTTCCCCTTCCTGCGCCGCTTCGTGGTGGCGTACCGCTAGGGACGAGTGCCTACAGCGCGGCGAACAGGTCCAGGAGCAGGTTGCCCGCGAGGAGGCCGGCGAAGGCGCCGGCCGCCATGAGGACCAGGAACGGCAGCTGCGGCGAGACCCACACCCGCTGGACGCCCTGCGCCTGCAGGTCGCGAGCGATCCGGGTGCGCTGGCGGATGTCCTCTTCCGAGGTCTCCGCGTCCTCGAGCGTCGTGTCCTCCCCGAGGGCCGGGTCGCGGACCCAGACGAACCGTCGCGGGAGCTCGCGGACGTCCAGCGTGTAGCAGGTGAAGCCTCGCTGCAGGGTGAACTCGCCCCGGGAGAGGTTGCGGATCGCCAGCGCGATCGGCACGAGCACCGAGAACAGCGCCGCGTCGGTGAGCAGGGTGATCGAGAACGGCAGGCGCGCGAGCAGCGGTCCTTCGATCGCGGGCGCGTAGAGGAGCGGCACGGCGAAGACCGGCAGCAGCACCCCGACCACGATCAACGCCTTCGCGTCCGCTCCGCCGTAGAGCACGCCGGTCTCGAACAGGACGCGGGCGACGACGATGCTCGCGACCGCCGCGACGACGTCGATCGGGACGCTGGACGGCCCGATCCCCCACCGGACCGCCGCGGCCCCGACCAGCCCCACCACCCCGACGTAGACGGCGAGTTCGATCCAGAGGACCTTGCCGGCGTGGCGCTCGCCCAGCGCGTCGTCCCAGGGCAGGAGGTGCTCGAAGGCGAAGGCGCCGACGAGGACCCAGAGGCCGATCGCGAGAGCGCCCCCCCCGGCCACGACGACGAGCCCCAGGGCGATCGCCAGGGCCGCGAGCAGCTGCCAGAGCCGGTCCGACACTTCGCGGGCACGGAGGTCGGCGACGGCGGCGTACCCGAAGCCGCCGACCAGCACGACCACCCGAGCTGACGTGAGCAGCTCGCCGAGCCCGGCCAAGCTTCCGCCCCGAGACGGCGCGACGCGGGCCCACCCTCATAACACCCCGGCGGCAGACGGCCGGGCCCTCGCTCGAGCGGACGGCCACGCCCCGCGCCCCCGGCGCTCGCAAAGGCTTTTTAATCGGCCCGACTCGCGCGCCTTCGCCCTCAGGCCAGCATGGTGGAGTACAAGCTCGTCATCTCCGACCGGGAGCGGTCGATCCCCCGGACGGTCGCCGACCCGCAGTCGGCCGGCTTCCTCGGTAAGCGCATCGGCGAGAAGGTCGGCGGCGAGCTGCTGGGCGCGAGCGGCTACACCTTCCGTATCGCGGGAGGGACCGACCGCAGCGGCTTCCCCCTGCGACCCGACCTCCCCGGGGCTCGCCAGACCCGCCTGTACGTCGGCGACGGCTTCGGCTTCCACGCCCCCCGTCCGGGGATGCGCAAGCGACGGACGTTCCGCGGCAACACCATCAGCGAGGATACGGTCCAGATCAATCTGGTCGTCGACCAGCGTGGACCCAAGGCCCTCGCGGAGCTGTTCGCCGCGGCATGAAGGTCCCCCGGCAGCCGGAGGTCAGCATCGGGCTGGTCGGCCACGTCGACCACGGCAAGACGACGCTGACCCAGGCACTCACCGGCGAGTGGACCGACCGGCACTCCGAGGAGCTCAAGCGCGGGATCTCGATCAAGCTCGGCTACGCCGACGCGGCGTTCTACCTCTGCCCGAGCTGCCCGAAGCCGACCGGCTACTCGGTCAGCCCGGTCTGCCCGTCCTGCGGCGGCGAGGCGAAGTTCCTGCGGGCGGTCTCGTTCGTCGACGCCCCGGGCCACGAGACGCTCATGGAGACGATGCTCAGCGGCGCGGCGATCATGGACGGGGCGCTCCTGCTCGTGGCGGCCAACGAGCACGTCCCGCAGCCGCAGACCCGCGAGCACCTGTACGCCCTGGACATCATCGGCGTGCGCAAGGTCGTCGTCGTCCAGAACAAGATCGATCTCGTGACGGAGGAGGAGGCGCTCGCGAACCAGAAGGAGATCGTCGACTTCCTGCACGGCTCGCCGATCGCCGACGCGCCGATCGTGCCGATCAGCGCGAACCACAAGGCCGGCCTGGACGGCCTGATCGCCCAGATCGAGGAGACGATCCCGACCCCGCCGCGCGACGCCGCCAAGCCGCCGCTGATGTACGTGGCGCGGTCGTTCGACGTCAACCGGCCGGGGACTCGCCCGAGCGCCCTCCGCGGTGGCGTCCTCGGCGGTTCGCTGCTCCAGGGGCGCCTCGTACCTGGCGAGGAGATCGAGATCCGGCCCGGCGTGGCCGGCGGCCCGAACGGCCGCACCGAGTCGCTGACCACGCGGATCACCTCGATCGTTGCCGGCGGGGAGGACCGTGACGAGCTGCGGCCGGGCGGGCTCGCCGCCCTGGGCACCAGCCTCGACCCGTCGCTGGCGAAGGGGGACGGGCTGACCGGCCGCCTGATCGGCACCGCCGGCACGCTGCCGCCGGTCAGCCAGCGCATCCGGCTCCGCGCCACGCTGCTCGACCGGGTCCTCGGGGCGCAGCGGGAGATCAAGGTCGAGAAGGTCCGCACGAGCGAGCTGCTGGCGGTCACCGTCGGCACGACCATCGCGCCGGGCAAGGTCACGAGCGCCCGGGGCGACGACATCGAGCTCGCCCTGGCCCGGCCGGTGACGGTCTTCCCCGGCAGCCGCGTGGCGATCTCCCGCAAGCTCAACGCCTGGCGCCTCATCGGCTACGGGATCGTCGAAGGCTCGGCGAAATGAGGCCGGACCTGCTCGAGGTCCTCCGCTGTCCGCTGTGCCGCGGGGAGCTGACGCTGGCCGTCCGGTCCCGGCAGGGCGAGGAGATCGAGACCGGGACGCTCTCCTGCGGCCGCTGCCACGTCGACTACCCGATCGACGACGGCATCCCGGACCTGCTGCCGCCGGACGAGCGGTCCTAGAGCGGCGAACCTCCGCCGCTCAACCGACGTAGTAGTAGCCGAAGAGCGCGCCGAACGTCAGCACCGCCACGGCGATCGACGGCAGCACCCAGCGGATCGTCCCGCGCGATCGGGCCTGCACGGAGCTGCCGACGGTCACGATGGGGATCGCCAGCGCCAGCCAGTACCCGGTCAGGACCGTCTCGAACAGCGCGTAGGAGGTCCGGTTCCCGTGCGGGTCGTGGAGCGCGAGGGCGATCACCAGGCCGACGGCGAAGAGCAGGAAGCCGAGGCTGACGCCGGCCGCCTCGAGGTAGCCCTCGAACGCCCGCTTGCGTTGCGGGTGGGCGGTCCGCAGCACGACGAGCATCGCGACGAACGCGGCGAGGGTCCCGACCAGCGCGTAGAACGACGGGCTGGCGAGCGACAGGTCGACCGGCCCGGGACCCGGAGGCTGCATCGCGGCCCTCGGACTAGCTCGGTCGGAGGACCGCGCGCGCCGGAGCTCCGTCCCCCCCGGCGATCCGCAGCGGCAGGCACAGCAGTTCGTACGGACCGGGTTCCACCGCCGCCAGCAGGAGCCCTTCCAGGATCGTCACGCCCGCGCTCAGCAGCGCCCGGTGCACCGGGTACGACCCGCTCGAGTCGGACTCGATCGAGAGCGCATCCAGGCCCACCAGCTTCACCCCTCGCTCGATCAGCCGGCGCGCGGCGTCCAGCCCGAGGCCGACGTAGTCCTCGAAGAACCGCAGCCCGCCCGTCCAGCGCGCCGAGTTCGGCGTCTTCAGCAGCACCCGCGTCGTGCCGCGGGCGAGCGCGTCCAGCTCCTGCGCGACGATGGCGGGTCCCCGGGGCCGCACCTCCAGCACCTCGCAGGGCCCGCAGAGAGTGTCCAGGTCGAACGCGTCCGCCGCGGCCCCGTCGACCAGGAAGTGGCCGGGCGGGTCCAGATGGGTGCCGGTGTGCGAGCCGAGCTCCAGCCGCGAGAGCCGGTACGGGTCGCCCCGGGCCAGCTCCTGGACCGGCGTGGACCGGAACGGCGGGTCGCCGGGAAACGCCGGCATGTCCGGCCTCAGGGGCATCGAGATGTCGATCGAGCGCATCGCCCGTGGAGCACGTCGCGTCCTTCGGGCGGATAACGGTTGGCGGGCTCGCGAAGGCGGTCCGGACGCCGGCTTGACGCGAAGGGTTATGGCCTGCCGGGCGGCACGGGAGGGGAGATGGTTCCGTCTCCGGCGGACGAGGACGACGACCTCGACGACCTGCTGGACGACAAGCCGAAGCGGCGGGCGCCGGAGAGCACGTCCGCCCACCGATCCCCGCGGCCCCGGTCCTCGCGCGCCGAGCCGGTGCGTCGCTGGCAGCCGAACGAAGCCGCGGAGGACCCCTGGGACGACGTCGTCGACGACCGCTCGGGCCGCCGGGGCAAGGCGAAGCCGCCGGTCTTCTGGCGGGCGCGGGACTCGCTCTACTTCGAGCCGCTGGTCGCGCTCGCGATCCTCGCCGTGTTGCTCGTCTCGCTCTTCGCCTACACGGCGAACTGGCCGCCGGTCTACGTCGTCGAGTCCAACAGCATGCAGCACGGCTCGGGGGACCACCTCGGCGTGCTGAACGCCGGGGACATCGTGCTGGCGCAGCGGGTCAGCAACAGCTCCATCGTGACGTACGTCGCCGGCGTCTCGAGCGGGTTCACGACCTACGGCGAGTACGGCGACGTGCTGCTGTACTATCCGAACGGCTCGACCTCCGCGACCCCCATCGTCCACCGGGCGCTGCTCTACCTGCAGTTCAACAAGTCGAACGACACGTTCAACACGACCGGCCTGCCGTCCGGGCGCTGCGGCACCGGCAACGCCTCGGTCTGGTACGTGCCGGGAGGCAGCTCGGCCGGCTGCCAGACCCACGGGCTGGCGAACGAGCTGCTGCTGTACCACATCGGTCAGAAGAGCCTCACCGTCACGGTCGACTTTGCGCGCCTGATGGCGACCGGGAGCACCCACTCCGGCTACCTGACCCTCGGCGACAACAACACCGAGCCAGACCAGCTCAGCGCCGGGGTCGCGCTGCTCAGCACCCTGGTCAAGCCGTCCTGGGTGATCGGGGTCGCGCGCGGGCTGATCCCCTGGTTCGGGGCGCTCAAGCTGCTCCTGGACGGCAACGCCGCCAAGGTGCCGGACGCCTCCTGGGAGTTCCTCGGCCTCACCATCGCCGGCGTGATCTTCGCCGCGGCCGGGGTCCACCTGCTGCTGCGTCGCGGGCGGGAGGCCCGCGCCGGACGTCGCGAGAGCGACCTCGGGTTCGAGGAGGAGGCCCCGCCGCCGAGCGCCCGCCGGCCGGGCCCCGCCCGCCCGTCGACGGTCCAGCCGTGGCAGGCGACCCCGGTCGACGAGACCGAGGCCGCTCCCAGCCCGCGCCGCGTCTCCTACGAGCAGCGCCGCCGCGCGCACTTCACCAGCGCCCGCGAGGCCCCCCGACCCCGCCGCCGCGCCCCGAAGCCTCCGCCGGACGACGAGGGCGACGACGCCTAGGCCGGGCGGCGGGACGGCCTCCGCAGCCTTTTTGGCCGCCCCGGCGGCTCGGCGCGGCGGCCGGTAGATGCACGTCATCGGGGGGGGCGCCTCCACGGCGCTGGCGGAGCGGATCAGTCGCGAGCTCGGCAACGCCCCGTTCGGCATCCCGTTCACCAAGCGCTTCCCGGACGGCGAGCTCTACCTGCGGGTCGGCGGACGGCTCGAGGGCGACGACGTCGTCGTGGTGCAGTCGACCCGGACCGACCAGGACCTGCTCGAGCTGCTGCTCCTCGAGGACGCGGTGCGCGAGGCCGGGGCGCGGCGCACCTTCGTCGTCGTGCCCTACTTCTCGTACGCCCGGCAGGACCGGCGGTTCTTCCCGGGCGAGCCGGTGAGCGCGCGGGCGCTCTGCCGGCACGTGGAGCTGGACGCCGACGCGGTGATCACCGTCGACCTGCATTCGCCGCAGACCCTCGGCCACTTCTCGAAGCCGGCGTTCGAGGCGAGCGGGATCCCGGCGCTTGCCCGCCTGCTCAAGGAGCGGCCGGTCGACCTGCTGGTCTCTCCCGACAAGGGCGGGGTCGAGCGGACGAAGCGGATGGCCCAGCTCCTCGACAAGCCCTGGTTCGCCCTGGAGAAGCGGCGGATCGACTCCGACCACGTCGAGCTGAGCCTGGCGGCCTCCGGCGCCCCGCCGCTGACGGGCAAGCACGCCGTCCTCGTGGACGACGTGATCACCACCGGCGGCACCATCGTGGAGGCGGCGCGGCTGCTCAAGCGCCACGGCGCGGGGGCGGTCACCGCCGCGTGCACCCACGGCCTGTTCCTGCGCGACGCCTTCGAGCGGATCAAGGCGGTCACCGACGAGGTGCTCTCGACCGACACCCTCCTGAACCCCGCCGAGAAGGGCTCGGTCGCTCCCGACGTGGCCCAGATCCTGCTGCGCGAGTTCCCGTCGTGAGCGCGCCGTCCGGCGCCGCCGCGGTCCGGCCCACGCTCGGCGCCCCGAAGACGGAGCTCGAGGAGCTGCTGCAGCAGGTCCGTCAGGCGCTCGCCGCCCGCGACGAGGACCCCACCGGCGGCTGGGTCGAGGAGTCCGCCACCGAGCTGGTCAGCGGCGCGAAGCCCGGTTTCTACCTGGCGCCGTCCAACGGCGGCGGGGGGATCACCTTCTACGCGCGACGAGGGGATTCGGCGTTCGCCCACCTCCACAGCGAGGCCGGTCTGGCCGGCGCGCGAGCGCTGGCCCAGGCCCTGCTCGAGCAGCTGCCCGCCGACGTCGCGTCGGTCGACCTCGGCTTCTCCGGCCTGTCGGGGGAGGCGGAGCGTCACCTCGTCGACGAGCTGCTGGAGCGGCCGGGCTCGCTCGACATCGCCCGGGAGGCCCTGGAGCGCCCGCTGACGGCCGCCGACGGTCGCGCCCCCGCGGAGCCTCCGCCGGGCGTCGAGCGGGTTCCCGTCCGGGCCGTCACCGTCGACGCGCTGACGGAGCTCGACCGGACGGCGTTCGCCGGATCGATCGACGAGCTGCTCCTCGGCCGGGAACCGGACGCGCACCGGCGGTCGCTGGAGGCGCTGCTGGACAACCGACTCGGCCGATTCCTGGACGAGGCGTCCTGCGCCCTGCTCGAGACCGACCCGGTCCGGCTCGTGGGGGCGGTCCTCTGCTCGGAGCGCTCGCCGCGCCGGGCGATCGTCCTCGACCTCATGGTCGACCCCGCCCGGCGGCGCCGCGGGCTGGGGCGCTACCTGCTCGGCTGGGCGCTCCGGGCCCTGTGGGCGCTCGGCTACGAGAGCGTCGTCCTCTGGGCGTCGGTCCAGAACACCGCGGCGCTGGAGCTGTATCGCCGCACCGGCTTCCGGACCCGTCTCGCCGCGACGATCTACCGCTGGGAGCGCCCCGCCTCGGTGGCGCAGCCGCACGCGCTCCGGTAGGGGCAGTCGGTCGCCATCCACGCCGGGCAGGCCGGCAGCTCGTCGGGGCGACCGCGCTCCGACGCCCGGCGCAGCCGTTCGACCCCAAGGTCGTACCACGACGCGAAAGCTCCCGGGCCGGCGGTGAGCTCCAGGTCGAAGACCTGGAGCGCCGGGCTTCCCGGGGGGGCGTGCTCCAACCCGACGATCAGCGTTCCGCGGTCCTCCCCGGTCTGGGCGCATCGAAGACCGAGGTCGAGGACGTACTGCGGGAACCGTGCGACGATCTCCTCCGGGGTCAGTCGGTTGCGGACCCGCGAGGGCCGGACCGTGCACGGCGCCCCTCGCCATCCCAGGACCTCCTCGTCCGGAGCGCCGTCGCGGGTCCCGAGACGGTGGAGCTCTCCGACCGGTCCCCGCTCCAGCGCCCCCATCGCCCGCTCGTAGGCGTCCAACGGAGCTGACGCCGGACGGTGCGGAGGGACGACGGCGGGCCGGAGCTCCCGACGGTCGAAGTAGGCGCGTCGAGGGTAGAGCAGCTCGCGATACCGCTCCAGCGGTGCGCTCGCCTCGACTGGGGCCGTCCGCAGGGCGCTCTCCCAGCGCTCCGCGACGTCCGGGCGAGGCGCTCGGGAGCGGATCTGTTCGGTGAGGACCGACGGCTCGGGCGGCTCGTCGCCCCGGCAGGCGCAGAGGCCGGCGAGTCGGTACTCGCATCCCGCGTCGAACCAGCGACACCGCCCGAGCGGGCCGGGGTCCCCTCGTTCGAGGGCCGAGCGGATCGCTCCCTCGCGGCGGCGCACCTCGGCGAGCACCGCCGCCAGGTCGCCCATCTCCACGTCCGAGGCGACCAGCGCCGAGGGTTCGGACGGCCGCTCGAGCAGATGGACCAGCCGCCCCCGCGGAAGGTCGACCAGGGCGCAGTAGATCGCCAGCTGCTCGAGCTGCTCCGGGCGATCCTCCGGCGAGACCGAACCGGTCTTGATCTCCACGGGCCGATCGGTCAGGAGGTCGATCCGACCGGTGACGCCGTCGCGTCGCAGGCGGACCTCCAGGCGGCCCTCGGCCGCCAGCGCGAGCCCCAGGCGCCGGTGCGCCGCGCGCCCGCGTTCGAGCCGCGCCTCGCGCTCCAGCGGCACCGGGGCCGGACCCTTGAGCCGACGCAGGACCGCCCGCCGCGGGTTCAGGAGGTCGGTGACGCTCAACGGCCGCGCCTCGGAGGCCGCAGGGGTCCGCGCGGCCAGCTCGGCCTCGCGTTCGGCGTTCTCGCGCAACCGGACCGACGCCAGCGGCGAGGCCGGGTCGTCCGACGCCGCGACCTCCGCCATCGCCCGAGGTAGCCCCGCCCCTAGATGAGGCGGCGGCCAAGCCCTATCCGCCCGACTGCCTCGGCGCAGCATGCCGGACCGCGCCGCGCGTCCCCTCGTGGTCGGCAGCGGCATCGCCGGTCTGTACGTCGCGCTGCGCTGCCGGGAGCTCGGGCTCCGGCCGACGATCGTGACGAAGTCCCGTCTCGAGGAGTCGAACACGCGCTACGCGCAGGGGGGCATCGCGGCGGCGATCGGCCCGGACGATTCGCCGGCCCGGCACCTCGAGGACACGGTCCGGGCCGGAGCCGGCCTCGTGGACCGTGCGGCCGCTAAGGTGCTCACCGGAGAGGCCCCGGCCCGGATCGCGGACCTGGTCCGCTACGGGGTCCCGTTCGACACCGTCGAGGGACGTATCGCGCTGGGACGGGAGGCGGCCCACACGCGGGCGCGGCTGCTGCACGCCGGAGGGGACGCGACCGGCTACTCGATCGAGGAGGCGCTCCGCCGTCGCGTGCTCGAGGCCGGGGTCGAGGCTCGGGAGCGCACGATCCTGCGGGCGCTGCGCCCTGGTGGCCGGGAGGGGCCCGCGGCGGTCCTCTCCCGGGCGGACGGCAGCTCCGTGGAGTTCGACGAGCCTCGCCCGGTGGTCCTCGCGACCGGCGGGGTCGGCAGCCTCTACCTCCAGAGCTCCAACCCGTCGGTCGCCACCGGCGAAGGGATGGCGATCGCGTTCCGCGCCGGCGCGCTCGTCAGCGACATGGAGTTCGTCCAGTTCCACCCCACCGCCTTCGCCCGCGAGGGGGCGCCCCGCTTCCTGATCACCGAGGCGATGCGCGGCGAGGGGGCGGTCCTGCGCAACGACGCCGGCGAGCGGTTCATGCTCGGCCTCCACCCGGACGCGGAGCTCGCCCCCCGGGACGTGGTCGCCCGGGCGATCCAGAACGAGATCGGCCGCTCGGAGCACCGGTGGGTCTACCTCGACGCGACCGGCCTACCCCGGGACCTGCTGTTCGCCCGCTTCCCGTCGGTCTCGAACTTCCTGCTCGCCCACGGGCTGGACCCGAGCCGGGAGCAGATCCCGGTCGCGCCGGTCGCCCACTACATGATCGGCGGCGTCAGCACCGATCTCGAGGGCCGCTCGTCGGTGACGGGGCTGTACGCGGTCGGCGAGGTCGCCGCGACCGGGGTCCACGGGGCGAACCGCCTGGGCAGCAACTCCCTGGTCGAGGGGCTGGTCTTCGGCGA
>JASHYB010000147.1 GCA_030043255.1 Thermoplasmata archaeon
CCGGGCCGACCGTCGCCGTGAAGCCGGTTCGACGGGGTCTTTAACCGTACGGCCCGGGTGTCGGTCCCCAGGGCGGGAGACGAACGATGACGTTCATGGACGACCTGACGCTGGTGCTCGACCTGCTGATCCTGGTGGCCGTGGCCGTGTTCTACACGGGGTTCATGGTCTGGCTGGAGATGCGCCGCAAGGACCGCATGCGCGCGCAGACCCACCTGCGCGAGGGCGCGCTCGTGATGGGGATGCTGGGCGGGGTGCTCGGCACGATCGCCCTCTGGGGCGAGTTCACGTGGCCGCTGTCCGTCGAGACCCCCTCGGGCAACGTCCTTGCCGCCTACGACCTGTTGTTCTTCGACGCGCTCCTCATGCTCGCCTTCCTGCTGGTGGCGTTCGCGGTCGCCGTGAACCTGCGCCGCCCGACGCACATGGTCGGGGTGCTCGGCGTGGTCATCGGCGGGGGGATCATCTACTACGGCTACCGCGCCTGGACCCTCTCCCTCACCGAGCAGCCGCTGGAGACGCTGATGCTCTACCTGGGCTTCGGCGCGGTCGCGATCGGCAGTTACGTCGCGTGCCTGTACATCGACTGGTTCGTCGTCGGCCCCGACCAGCCGGGGGTCGCTCCGCTGCCGTCCGAGCCGACGCCGCGGTACCCGATGATGTGGAACCTCCTGCTGGGAGCCTTCCTGCTCCTGGTCGTGCTCGCGGGGATCGCGGCGCTGTTCTACGGCTTCGACACCGCCTGGGCGCACCTGGCGGCTCCCCCGTAGGACGCCGGCGTCCCGGGGCCGCGCCGCTCGAGCCCGTGCCCGCGGTCCGCGGGCACGGCGGGTCCGGGGACGTGATCGCGCTGAGCGAGCCGGCCCCCCGCGCGGCCCCGGTCGGCCGCGCCGCTCAGGCGGCCGGGGTCTCGATCTGGATCAGCCGTTCGGACCTCGCGCGGGCCGAGCTCCGGGGGCTGCGCTGCAGGTAGTTCATCCCGCCGTCGATCACCCGGTCGCGCAGGTTCGCGAAGTCCGTCCAGCGGAAGAGCGACGGCTCCAGGTAGCAGGCCAGCGCGCACTTGTTGCAGGACTCGTACGGGCTCCACTCGAAGGAGTTCCACAGCTTGCGGATGTCCACCTCCCAGGCCGGCAGGGTCCCGTGGTACTCCTGCAGCACGTAGCACGGCAGGACGATCCGGCCGGACGGGTCGATGTTGATCGTCAGCCACGGCTTGCAGCGCCAGGGCTTGCCCCCGTACCAGGAGCCGAGGATGGCGTCGAAGTAGTCGACGGACTCCAGGAGCGGCGCCCCGCTGCGCCGCAGGTCCCGCAGCCGCTCGATCGTGGGGCGCAGGCGCGCCCGCTCGGGGGACATCGGGTCCGCGGTCCGGTAGTCGTAGGCGATCTGGACCGTGAGCCCGACGTCGAGCCGCTCGGCCAGCTCGACGATCGGCTCGGCGTGCTCGAGGTTCTCCCGGGTCACCGTGTGGCTGATGACGGTCGGCACCTCCGAGCGGGAGGCCCGGATCCCCCGGACCGCGCGCTCGAACGAGCGGGGGATCCCCCGGAGCCGGTCGTGGGTCTCGCCGATGCCGTCCAGCGAGACGAACAGGATGTCCAGATGCCGGGCGATCTCGCCGAGGCGCTGCTCTAGCAGCCAGCCGTTCGTGACCATCGAGGTGTGGAAGCGGCGGTGCGCCTCCTCCAGGATCGAGCCGACGTCCCGCCGGAGCAGCGGCTCGCCGCCCTCGAAGCCGAGGAACGAGACGCCGGCGCGCGCCAGGGCGTCCATGATCCGGATCTCGTCCGGCAGGCCGAGCAGCTCCTCGTCCTCCCGCCGCCAGAACGGGCACATCTTGCACTCGAGATTGCAGCGGTACAGCAGCTTGTGCCCGGCGATCACCGGGGACCTCTCGCCCCCGAGATTGCGCAGGGCCCGCTGCATGCTGCGCAGGACGACCGGTTTGACTACCGCCACGACGCCTCCCAAGAGCGGGTTTCCCGGCCCACGGCATCGTGCCTTATGAGGCTGCGAACGGGGTGCGTTCGGCGCGGAGGAGCCGGGCCCACCTCGCCGGGGGTCCTGCTCGAGCCCGTCATCCCTGCCGCTCGCCCCCAGCTTCGTAGCGGCCGCTACGGCGCCCTCCCGGCCGGACCGGTGAGATCTGCACCGGTCGCCCGGCGCGGACCGGCCCGACCGCAGGCCCCGGTCACCGGGGGTGCTCACCGGAGGACGCGAGGGCGTTAATGCCCACCGGCCGGTAGCGCGGCGCCGGACGGTGGGGTCTCGTGGCAACGCCCGGAGCGAGCGAGCTGGAGGCGATCCTGGCCCGCCATGCGTCGGAATCGGCGCGCGCGCAGCTCGACGAGGCGGACCGGCGCCGCCTGGCCGGCTCGGGCTCGGCGTCGGTCCACGCCATCGTCGCCGTCGGGGACCTGCGGCTCTCGGGCCTGCTGCTGCGGGAGGCGGTGAGCCCGCCGCTCTACGCCCGGTTCGTCGTGGGCTTCACCGAGGCGATCCGGACCCTCGCGGGGGAGAGCCGCGCCTGGTTCGACAAGTTCACCGGCGACGGCTTCGTGGTGTTCTGGCTGTACCCGGACGACACCGAACTGCCCACCGCCGCGGTGCCGGAGTTCTGCCAGTCGGCGCTGCCCGCTTCCGAGACGCTGGTCGAGAACCTGCGCCGCAACTCCCGCAACTTCCCGGTGGGCGTCGGGCTGGCGCTGGGCCTGGACTCGGGCCCGTGCGAGCTGGTCCGGGTCGGCGACGCGCTCACGGTCGTCGGCAGCCCGATCGTCGGGGCGAGCCGGATGGCCGCCGGCGCGCGCGCCGGCGAGACGATCGTCAACGTCCACCTCGGCGGGGCGCTGCAGCGCGACCGGGCCCGGCTCGAGGCCTCCGGCGCCGCGCTCGAGCGGACCGTCGTGCGCACGAAGGAGTACCCGGACGGCCAGGAGGCGTTCCGGTTGTCGTTCGCCTGGGGCCACGTGCGCGAGGAGTCCGGCCGGGGCAGCGGACGGTCCCCTTCGGAGGACGGCTCCCTCCCCGCGTGAGCGGGCGCTCGACGCGCCTACGTCCGTAGCGCCGCGACCAGGCGCGGGAACAGCGCGGCGAACCTCGGGACCCGGACGAAGTGGCCCCCGGCGAACTCCTCGTGGACCACGGGAACTCCCGAGCGGCGAGCCACCGCCGCGAACCACCGGGCCCCCGCGTCCAGCGCCCACTCGTCCTCGCTGGAGCCGGTCACCGCGACGACCTTCGCCCGACGCAGCGCCGCGGACCCGTCCGGCGTGCCGACCCGCTCGACCGGGTCGAAGCGCTTCCACTGGGCCCATACGTCGGACCGGAACTCGGCGGTCTCCGGGTCGCACGGCAGCTCGAAGCTCCCGGGCTCGGACGCGACGGGCGAGTAGCTCGCCCCCATCGCGGCGATCAGGAGGGCGGCCCCGGACGCGTCGAACGGCCCCTTCAGCAGGCCCGGGTCCTCGAACAGCGCGGCGAGGAACCGGTCCGGGCCCCCGTGGTGCCGATAGACGCGGCACGCCCTCGCAAGGTCGGGTAGGTAGGTGTACTCGAAGCCCATGTCCCCGGCGCTGGAGCCGACGGCGCCGAACGCCCCGGGGTGCTCGAAGGCGAGGTGCAGCGCACCGAAGCCGCCGCTGGACTGACCCAGGACCCCCACGGGCCCCGAGCGGAACCGCTCGCGAGCCCACGGCAGCAGCTCCTGGACAAGGTAGTCGTCGTAACGGCCCACGGCCGGGGAGTTGACGTACTGGTTCCCCCCGAGAGCGGTGGTGCAGTCCGGAGCGATCAGGGTCGCTTCGCCGGAGGCGCCGGTCCGCTGCAGCCGGTCGAACAGCTCGAACAGGTTCTCGTCGAACGGGGCGTGCCGGCTCAGCTCGCTGGCGCCGGAGCCGAGAAAGCCCGGCAGCAGCAGCAGGAGCGGGGCCCCCTCCGTTCGGCCGGAGGGCGGTCGCAGCACCGCGACCGGTCGGGTCGCCGGGTCCCCGAGGGGATTGTCGGCGAGGACCGAGCTGGTGAACGGGATCGTCTCCGCCCGCGGGCCGAGCCGCAGCGGGAACGCGCCTTCGCCCCGAGGCCCCCGCGGGACGCGCCACGACGTCACGGTCGGCGCACCCCACGGCTCGGTTAAAGTCCGTGGGCCGGCGGCCCCGGCCTACATGCAGTGGTGCTGACCGTTCTCGCTGAACCTCACCGTGACGGAGAGGCTCGCGTCGGTGATCGTCACGCGACCGGAGCTCGGCTGCGCCGTGTAGCCGCTGATCGCGCTGACGTTGAAGCTGTAGGTGCCGGGTCCTAGGCCCGAGAAGGCGATGCTCGAGCCGCTGCTGCACGCGGTGGAGTTGTTCGCGGTGACGCACCAGGTCGTACCGCCCGGCAGACCCTGTTCGTCGAAGGTGATAGAGTAGATCGCGGGCGGGGTTGGGACCGCAAAGATCACCGCGACGTTGACGTCCGCCCCGGTGATCGTGACCGGGGAGGCCGGGGTCGAGGAGCTGACGACGTAGCCGCTCGGCGGGCCGATCGTGTAGTTGTAGGTCCCGTTCGGCAGCGTGAACGAGATCGAGGAGTTCGTGGTCGACTTCGTGACGCCGGCGACCGTGACGTTCCAGCTCAGCTCTTGGGAAGAGGATCGACAGCAGCCACCGCCCTGGCCGCCGTTGCTGCCCATTGCGGAGAGGCTGTCGTCCGTACCGGACTGCCCCATGGACTGACAGCACTGCCCCGAGCGGTCACCCTGTCCTCCCTGGCCGCTCTGCCCGCCCTGTCCTCCTTGCCCGCCCTGGCCCCCCTGGTTGTCGTCGGCCCGGACGCCGTAGCCGCCGGAACCGCCTCCGGTCCCGCCGTAGCTGCCCTGCTCCGGGCAGGTGAGTCCGGTCTCGTTGAACGTGAGCGTGTAGTTGGTGCTCGGGAGCAGCGCGAAGGTCACGTTGACCAGCACCC
>JASHYB010000018.1 GCA_030043255.1 Thermoplasmata archaeon
CTCCCAGGGCGTCCCGCACCTCCTTGGGTACGGTCACCTGCCCCTTGGAGGTGAGAGTCGCCACACCCGCTTCGGTCATGCCTACAAGTAAGGAAAGAAAGGCGAATAAGCATTACCACGCCTCCGTAGGGTGGGCGCTGAGCCTTATTTCCGGGCTGGACCGAGCGAGATGCGCGTCGCCTCCACCAGCTCCTACCAGCTCGATGAGCCCCCCGGGGACCCGGGGCGCACCGGAGAGCACCGCCGAACCATAGGGTCCCCTCGCTGCAGTTTGCCGAGACCGCCCAGGCGACCCGGCCCGGACCGTTCGGATCTTCCCGGTAAGGCCCTCAAGAACCACCGGGGACCTTCACGTAGATTGCACGGGCCGTCGGAGGACGACGCTCGGTCTGAGCAGCTCGGTGGATCTCGGTTCTACGGTCCAGCCGGGACGCGGAACGTGCCACGGGCGACGCCCGAGCCTCCCCGCTCGCGACCCCGACAGATGAGGCCCGTGGCCCCAACTGCGCTGGGTGCCCCGGAAGCCACCCAGGAAGCATCGGCAGCTTCGAACGGGACCTGCGTCCCCTTCCGTGACTTCGCAAACTCCGAGTCTAGTCCGGCGATCGGGAGAACGTGGCGAGTTCGTGGACCGCTTCAGGGGTCATGACCGCGAAGCTGCCGGCGGTGGTCGCAACGTAGTCCGGGTTCGAGCTCGTCACCGTGTAGTTGTACGTCCCGTTCGGCAGCCGCACCGTCAACGAGGCCCCCGTCAGCTCGTACGTCCCCGCTCCCGCGATCGCCACCTCCCATGTCGTGTGCCGCGGCAGCCCCCTCTCCTTGAACGTCACTTTCGATGTCTGCAGCTCGAAGACCAACTTCACGGTCTTCGCCACCTGGCCCACCCCCACGGTCCCCTCCGAGCGCTTCGGCGCGTACTCGTTGGTGGACGAGCGCACCACCCAGCGGTAGGGGCCCGACACCACCGGGAACGCCAGCGTGGTGCCGGTGGAGTTCCCGGCTTGGGATCCCGTCCCTCCCTTCAAGGCCGAGGCAATCGTCACGCTCCACGCGACACCGGTCCCCAGGCCGGTCTCCTCGAACGTCAGGGTCTCGAGGTGGCCGATCGTTACCTGGAGGGTCGCCGGACCGGTCACCGTCACCCAGCTCAGGTTCGTCACCCCGGGCCCCACCACGCTGGCGACGCTGTATCCCGACGGCGCCGCCACCGCGTAGGGCAGCGTCGTCTCCGGCGCGCTCACCGTCAGCGACGACCGGGTCGATGTCGTCACCAGGGAGTATCCCGCATACCCCAGGCTCATCCCCCAGCGTTGACCCGACGGCAGCCCCGCCTCGCGGAACGTCAGCAGTGCCGTGGTGGGCTGGGTGTAGGACACCGTTACGGTCACTGCGGTTCCGCTGACCGTCACCCTCCCTTCGGACGAGGCCGTGTCGTACCACGCCCCGTTCACCGACAGCAGGCTCGGCACCGTGTACGCGTACGTCCCGTTCGGCTCTACAAGTCCGAGGGTGGAGTTGGTGGAGGAACTGGTCGTGCCGTTCAACGTCGTCGACCAACCGGTTCCGGCGGGAAGTCCGGTCTCGTCGAAGGAGATCGCGTAGGTGCTGACCGTGAAGTCGACGGTCAGGTTCACCGGGCCGTCCGCCACCACGAGCGAACCGCTCCCGGGGGTCGCGGTGAACCCGGGGATCCCGGCGACGACGAACGCGTACGACCCGTTCGGCTCCTCGAAGCCGACCGAGGGTGTGATCGAGGAACTCGGCGTGCCGTTCAGACTGACCGACCACAACGCTCCGGCGGGAAGCCCGGTCTCGCCGAACAGGACGGGGTAGGTCGTGACGACGAAGCTGACCGGCAGGACTGTGGCCCCGCCGGTCACCGTGACCGACCCGGACCGCGGCGAGCCCGTGAAGCCGGCAACCCCCGCGACGGTGTAGGCGTAGGTCCCGTTCGGCTCGACGAAGCCGATCGACGGGGTGGTGGACGAATTGGTCGTCCCGTTCACGGTCACCGACCAGGCTGTGCCGACCGGGAGCCCCGACTCCGTGAAGGTCAGCGGCTGCGCGGGCGGGCTCAGGACCGCGAGCCCCGCCGAGCCGTAGGCGACCAGCGCGTTCAGTCCGTCGCCGTTCAGGTCCGAGGCGATCAGGCTGGTGTAGGCGTGGCTCGAGGTGGCCGCCAGATACCGAGTCCATTGGACCGAGAGGCTCCCGTTGAGCATCGACACGACGTTCGTACCGTTGGACAGCTGCGAAAGGACCGCCACCTGGGGACCCTGCCCGGCGACGAAGTTGCCGGTGACGACCGTCCCCGTCGCCGGACCCCCGCTGCCCCCGGGCGTGCCCACCACCTTCGTTTCGTCCGCGAGCTTGAGGCTGGAGGTGAGGTCGTAGACCTTGCCACTGTAGGCATCGACCACCACGCTCACCAGGCCGGCGGAACCCTTCACCACCGAGAAGCCGTCCCACTCGTCCCCCGCGACGCCCGCGTAGCTGGCCCAGATCGCCCCGGTGGTGTCCGACAGCTCGTCGACCGTGTTCGGGCACGAACTGCAGACCGCGTTGTTGGAACGGACGTACGCCAGGACCTCCTCCGTCCCGTTGGCGTTCAGGTCGGCGACGCTCGCGCTGACCTGCTGCTGGTTGCCGCTGCCCAGCTCCTCCTTCCAGAGGACCGAGCCCGTCGGCGAGAGCACGATGACGTAGATGGCGCAGTCGCTGGTGCCGTCGACGGTGTACCCGTTGCACGGGGCGAAGTCTCCCAGGACCAGGTCCAGCTGCCCGGTGCCCGTGAGGGGGGCCAGGGCATCCAGACTGGGGTCGGGAGCCATCTGGTAGTTCCACCAGGCCGCGCCGGTCGCGTAGCCGTAGACGTAGACGCCGCGGGGGGAGAGGGTGTAGCCGCTGGTCGCCGTGGCCACGACCTCGTACGAGCCGTTCGCGCCCAGGTCCGCGACCTCCGCATCGCTGATCCCGCCGGCCGTGGGGCCGGTGATGGTCTTCAGGAGGTCCCCGTCGGCGGCGTACACCAGGATCCGGGACGCGCCGTTGCTCGTGCCGGTGCCGGTCGACACGCTCGTGACGACGACCGGGCTGTTGTTGACGACGGAAATGTCGATCGAGCTCAGCGACGCGCCGGAGAGCCCGGAGTCCTTGACCGGGTCGAGGGTCCAGAGGGTCGAGCCGTTGGGGTAGTAGGCGTCGACGTACGGGCTGCTGGCCGAGACGACCTCGAGGGACGCACTCCCCAGCAGCGGGGCGGTCAGGACCCCTCCCGACGAGACGGAGCCGCTGCTCCAGCTCGTAGTGAACCGAGCGGACGATGCCCCCGACCAGTTCGACGGCGCAGCGTAGGCGTACGAGTCGTTGAAGTCCGAACCGTAACGGGGCCAGCCGACCGGAGCGGGGTCCGACGCAGACGCCGCCCGAGCCCCCGGGGCTGACGGACCCGCTGTCGACAGGCCCGGCGAGGAGATCGTGGCCGGGACCTCACCGCTCAGCCGTGGCTGGGCCGAAGGGTACGACGCCATCGAGGGGAGCAGGACAACACCCAACCCGGCGACCAGCGACAGACAGGCCACTGTCACGACGAGCCGGCGCAGGTCGCTGGGCGATCTCCTGCCGGTACTCGTCATGTTCTTCGCGCTCGTCCCCCCTGGCTACTTCAGGTCCGGACCGGGCCGAGCCATCGAGGTGGACCCGTCATGTCACTCGCCCTTCGACCCTGAGTGACGTGAGGGAAGACGCCCCCACCAAGGGGAATTCGGAACCGGCGGGGTCGGTGAACGTCTCCCCCACCTTCACCGCCGTCGGCGTCGCCACCGTGAGCGTCCCCGTCGGGCTGCTCGCGCTGTACTTCGGGTTCGAGCTCGTCACCGTGTAGTTGTACGTCCCGTTCGGGAGCCGCACCGTCAGCGAGGCCCCCGTCAGCTCGTACGTCCCCACCCCCGCGATCTCGACCTCCCACGCCGTGTGCCGCGGCAGCCCCTTCTCCTCGAACGTCACCTTCGACGTCAGCTCCTTGAACGCCACCTTCACCGCCTTCGGGGCCACGCCCACCCCCACCGCCCCGTGCGTCGGCTTCGCCTCATACTCCGTCGTCGACGGCCTCACCGTCCACCGATAGAGGTCCGACACGACCGTGAACGTCGCGGAGCTGCTCGTCGTCGTCCGCGTCTGGCCGGCCGGCCCTCCCGGTGCGGCCGACACGATCGCCACGCTCCAGGCCACTCCGGGTCCGAGCCCGCGCTCCGTGAACGTCAGCGTCTCCAGGTGCCCGAAGGTCACCCGAACGACTCCGGGACCGGTCACGTTCAGCCGGGTCGAATTGACGACCCCCGGGCCCGTCACGCTCGACAGGCTGTACCCCGCGGCTCGGAGCGACAACCCGACGGCCGCCTCCGGCGCGAGCAGTTCGAGCGAGGACCGTGCCGTGGTCGTGGTCTCGTTGTCCCCCGAGCTGCCCAGCGTGACCTCCCAGGGACGGCCGCTCGGGAGCCCACTCTCCCGGAACGTGACCGACACCTGGGCAAGTCGGGCGTACGGGACGGTCACGTCCACGCTCGCCCCGGCGACGACGAGGGTGCCGTTCCCGGCGTCCGTGCCGTACCACGCCCCGCCGGCATACAGGACCGGCAACGCCGAGTAGGGGTACGTGCCGTTCGGAGCGCGGAGCTCCACGGAGCCGTTCGTCGTCAGCTGACTGGTGCCGTCGAAGAGGATCGACCAGTTCGCCCCCGAGGGAAGGCCGGTCGCGGTGAGGTTCACCGCGTAGGTCGGCAGACGGAACTCCACCGGCACGGCCAGCCCCGAGCCGTTCACCGCGAACGTCCCGTTGGAGGCGGCGACCTCCGGGTCCGAGGAGGCCGGGGAGTAGACGTACGAGCCGTTCGGCAGGTCGATCTGCTCGGTCGAGTTGTTGGAGGTCAGCACGACCTCCGGCGACGTCGGGTCGCTCCCCCCGCGGATCTCGTCGGCCGGGGAGACCGTGACCGACCAGTTCGTTCCCGGCGGGAGGCCGGACTGCTCGAACACCACCGGATACGCGCTCACCTGCACCCCGCTGATCCCGACCGTGTTCCCGACCCCGAGGACGTTGCTCACCGTGGCGTTCGGATCGCCCGAGGTCGCGAGGAACGTCTGGTCGACCTGACCGTCCCCGCCCAACGGCTCGGTGGTCCCCAGCAGCTGGCCCACCGTGCTCAGGTGGCCCCCTCCGGCCCCGGCTCCCGCGTACAGGTACGTGGCCCCGCCGTCCGGCAGGCCCAGCGTCGCCGAGGGGGCGCCGACCGCCGAGCCTAGGCCGGCGATCCAGTAGCCCGGGTTGAGCACGGCGGCCGCCAGGAGCTGGGGGTGGTCGCCGGGGGCGTAGGCGGCGACCGAGAACGAGACGTTCCCGGGCGTGCTGACGTTCAACACGTAGACGCCGGTGAGCGCCTGGTTCGGCCCGAACTCGCCCGAGATGAGCTGGTCGGTGGAGAACGGTTCGCTGACCCCGTCGACGCTGATCTCGGTCGAAGGAGCCCCTCCGTCGTTCGAGCCGGCGAAGAGCACGACGACCGTCTCGTTCGCCACCACCGGCAGGACCAGCTCGGGATCGGTGTAGTTCATCGTCACGCCGAAGGACGCGAACGGTCCGAGCGTCGGGTAGTACGGCACCGAGACGTCGAGGGGGCTCCCGTCCACCGTAAAGTTCCCCGACGTCGGACCCACGAGTCCGGCCTCGGCGGACGCCGCGTAGGAGAAGGTCCCGTTCGGGAGCAGGAAGGACAGTGATCCCGTGGTGGTGGATTCGTTCTGGCCGTCCACCTCGACCGACCAGGACGTGCCGGAGGGCAGGCCGGGGGCGGACATCGTTACGGAGTAGGTGGGCTGAGCGAACGACAGCTCGACCGCGAGGGGCGCGCCGTTCACGGAAATGGTCCCGCCTTGGGTGCCGAGCGCCCGGTCCTGGGACTGCGCCGTGTACGCGTAGCTGCCGTTCGGCTCGACGAACTGCAGGTGCGGGCCGGACGAGGAGAAGGACGGCCCGTTCGTCAGGTTCAGCCACCACGACGTGTCGCCCGGCAGCCCCGACGCGGTGACGTTCACGGCGTAGGTCGTCGGTTCCGAGGTCCAGGTCGTCCCGTCCGTGGCCAGCAGCACGATGCCCCCGCCGGCGCTGTCGGATTCGTTCGCGGCGGCCATGCCGAGCTCGGGGGGAGGGGCCTGGGTCGTCGAGAACTCGGTCCAGGCCGTACCCGAGAACGACCACGTGTCGTTGTAGTAGGTGCCGCAGTTGCCGGGGCTGGTGGAGCAGCCGCCAAACATGATGAGGGACTGGGTGGAGGCGTCCCAGGTCAGCGTGAGGCCGGAGCGTCCGGGCGGAGACGACGGCGTGTCGATCTCGCTCCACGTGCCGCCCGCGAACGCCCAGGTCGTCGTCACCGTGCCGACGTTGTTCCCGCCCCAGAGAACCACCTGACCCAGCGCGGGGTCGAAGGCGAGGCCGTAGGAGTCCCGGGGTCCGGGCGGGGACGTGCTGCTGACCTCCGTCCAGACCCCGGCGGCGTACTCCCAGGTGTCCTGGAGCGGGCTCGTCCCGTAGCTTCCTCCGCCCCAGCCCCCGTAGAGCAGGACCACGTCGTCGGCGTAGTCGAACACCATGCTCGCCTGGCTCCGGCTCGACGGGGCAGCGGAGGGGTACAGTTCGGTCCACGCTCCCCCGAGGAACGTCCAGGTCTGGTCGCCGTCCAGCAGCAGGACGTAGCCGTCGCGAGCGTCCCAGGTCATGGCCGCGAAGGTGGTCGCCGGGGGCGACGGCGTGGGCGTCAGCTCCGTCCAGGAGCCGCGGCCGAACGCCCCGGAGAAGGTCCAGGTCGAGCCGTCCGTACCGAAGTAGACGAGGTAGTCGTCGAGAGGGTCGTTGGCGATAGCCCCTCCGGACTGCGCGGGCGGGTGCGTCGACTCTCCCAGCTGAGACCACGATGGGTCCGCACCGGCGGGCCCGTCCGAAGGCGCGAGGCCTTTGGCGAGCGATGGGAGCTTGGCCGGGGACCCGCCCAAGGATCCCGAAACCCCGCCGGGGGAGGAGGAAGCGGGGAACCGGCCCGCCCCCAGTACGAGCGCCGAGGACGCCACGAGGATGGCCACGGCGACCGCTAGCCGACCGCTCCGACGCGGCGAGACTCGGTGTGCCCCCATGCGAGTTCCCGGAACCCCGCTCTCCTACCCGCCGCTGGCCCGTGTGAAAACGACCGTCACCTTCACCGCCTTCGGGACGGAGACCGTCACGGTCCCGGTTGGCTGGTCGGTCGTGTAGCCGGCCCGGGTCGTTCCGATGGTGTAGTTGTAGGTCCCGTTGGGAAGGTGGAGCACGATCGCGGCGCCGGTTCCGTTCAGCTCCGGCAGGCCGGGGATCGTCACGGACCAGTGCGAGTGGCTCGGGAGCCCCTTCTCCTCGAACGTCACCTTCGACGTCAGCTCCTTGAAGGTGACCTTCACAGACTTCGCGCTCAGGCCGACGCCGACCGTCCCGTGTTCCGGGACCGCTTCGTACACCGGGGTGGACGGGGTCACCGTCCACCGGTACGGGTCGGAGGTGACGGTGAACGTCACCGAGCTGTTGGTCGTGGTCTGGTTCTGGCCCGCGGGTCCCCCGCTCACCGTCGGAGCGAGCGCCACGGTCCAGGCGATGCCGGACCCGAGCCCGCGCTCCTGGAACGTGAGCGACTCGACGTGCCCGAAGGTCACGTGGAACGTTGCCGGACCGGATACCGTGACCTGGTGCTGGCCGAGCAGCCCGGGTCCCGTGACGCTCGAGACGGGGTACCCCACGGAGGCGAGGTCGAGCGGCAGCGTTCCTTCGGGAGCAGTCAGCGAGAGGGAGGTCCCGACGCCGAGGCGCGTTGCATTGTCCCCTGGCCAGCCGACGCTGACGTTCCACGGATGGCCCCGCGGCAGCCCCGCCTCCCGGAAGGTGAGGCTCGCGACGGTCGCCTTCGAGAAGGTGAGGTTCACCGTCACGGTGGCGTTGGCGACCTCCACGGTGCCGCTCCACGGGGTGACCGCGTACCAGACCGTGTCGACATCGAGGTACCGGAGAAGGCTGAACGCGTACTCGCCGCTCGGCTCCTCGAGGTCGATCGTCGAGGTGTTCGACGACCCGGCGCTGCCGGCGAGCGTCACCGACCAGTTCGTGCCGACGGGCAGCCCGGCCTCCACGAAATCCACCGAGTACGACACGACCGGGAAAGCGTACAGCTCTCCGGAGGTGGTCAGGGCGAACAGGTAGCCGCCGTCGAGCGCGAGGCTGAAGGTCGGATAGCCCCCGACCGAGGTCGTCCAGACCGGGGCCCCGGTGCCCGCGCGAACGGCCCAGAGGTACCCGCTGGCGTTCCCCTCGTAGACGAGGCCGTTGGCCGAGATCACGGGGGAGGCGTTGACGCCGCCGCCGGTCATCAGGCTCCAGTCCGTCGCCCCGGTCGAGGCGTTCAGCCCGACCAGCGTGCCGTTCTCCCCGGCCACGATGACGAGCCCCCCGGCCACCGCCGGGGTGGTCTCGAGCGACGTGCCGAGCCCGACGCTCCAGAGGACGGTCCCCCCGGCGCTGACCGCCACGACCCCGCCG
>JASHYB010000148.1 GCA_030043255.1 Thermoplasmata archaeon
GTCGACCCTGACCTCTCGGCCGGCGGGGCCGCCGCGGCCGGCGCGAGCTCGCCGGACGACGGGTCGGTGGCGCCCTCCCGGTCGCGGCCCTTGCGGCGGAACAACCCCATCGCGCGCGGCAGGGCGACGCTCACCTAACCCCTTCGGCCCGAGCGACGCCGGCCCCGCCAGGGTTTTCGGCTCGAAGGCTACGGGGGCTCGTGGCCCGGACGCCGACCCAACGCCTGCGGGAGCTCGGGCTCAGCCTGCCGCCCCCGCCGACCCCGAAGGGATCGTACGCGCCGGTGACCCGGGCGGCGGGCCTCGCGTGGGTCTCCGGCCAGATCGTCTTCGAGAACGGGGCGGTCGTGCACCCCGGCACCGTGGACCACGACGTCCCCCCGGCGGTGGCGAGCGAGCTCTGCCGGAGGGCGACGCTCCAGGCGCTCAGCGCGCTCGCGGCGGAGCTCGGGAGCCTGGAGGCGATCCGCCGCGTCGTCCGCCTCGGGGTGTTCGTGGCGGTCTCCCCGGGTTTCCACCGGGAGCACGAGGTCGCCAACGGCGCCTCCGACCTGCTGGTCGAGCTGTTCGGCGAGGCCGGACGGGGCAGCCGCACCACCGTGGGGGTCGCGGACCTCCCGCTCCACGGGCCCGTCGAGGTCGAACTTTTGGTCGCCACCGACTGACGGCGGCGTGGAGCCCTCCCGCTGGCCGGAGGTCTGGCGGGAGGGCCGGGAGCTGTACACCCGCAACGCCGTGCCGGGGACGAAGGTCTACGGCGAGGCGCTGCGGTCGGTCGGCGGCGTGGAGTACCGGGGCTGGGACCCGTGGCGCTCCAAGCTCGCGGCGCTGCTCCTGCAGGGGCCGCCCGCCGAGCTGCTCGCGGCCCCGTCCTCGGCGCTGTACCTGGGCGCCGCACACGGGACCACGGCGAGCCATCTCTCCGACCTGTGGCCCGCCGCGTCGATCTACGCGGTGGAGAAGGCCCCGAGCTCCTTCGCCCACCTGCTCGCGCTGGCCCGCCGGCGGTCAAACCTCCTGCCGATCCTCGCCGACGCCCAGCTCCCGGAGCGGTACCGGGCCGACGTCGGCGAGATCGACTTCCTCTACCAAGACGTCGCGCAGCGCGACCAGGTGCGTATCTTCCGGGAGAACGCGGAGGCGTCGCTCCGCCCCGGCGGCCGAGGCCTGCTGATGCTGAAGGTCCGCTCGGTCACGCAGCGTAAGCCGGCCGGGGCGATCGTGCGGGAGAGCCGGACCGCCCTCGAGCGGGCCGGCCTCGCCGTCCAGGGCGAGTGGACGCTCGGTCCGTTCTCGAAGGAGCACGTGGCGCTCGCCGTCCGGCGCTGACGTCGGCTTCCAGCGCTCGCCGGGGGATGCGCGGGCTTGGGGCCCGCGGGGCTGGAGCCCCGCGGGTGGTGGCGCGTGCCGACGGCTTGCCGGGCCGCATCGATCCTCTGCGCGCTCGGGCTCCTCTTGACGACGGGGGCCGTGACCCCGCGGCCCCTTCTCCCGCGCGAGCCCTCCTTTGCGGTCGCGGCCGACCGGCCGGCGTCGAGCCCGACCCTGGCGGTCGACCCGTCCTCGTGGGAGATGGAGGACGGGGGGAACGCGTCGTTCACCGCCGCCTGGGTCGACCTGCCGCCCGGCTGCCTGCTCACCCCCGGATGGTACCGCTGGGCCGAGGAGCCGGAGGCGGTCGACGGCTCGCTCGCCGACGCCAACACGTCGGAGGCGGTGCTCCTCGCCCCGACGGTCGGCGCGGGGACCGCGGTCCTCGAGGTGCGGGCCGCGGCGACGCTGCGCTGCGGCGGGAACCTGACGGCGGAGGTCGGCAACGCGACGGTCAACGTGACGATCGCCGCCCCCGTCGAGGTCGAGGAGCTCCGGGTCGAACCGGACCCCCTCGACCCCGGCGAGTCCGCGTCGCTCCTCGGCTCCGTCGCCGGCGGGACCGCCCCGTACCGGCTCCAGGTGAGCTGGGGGGACGGGAACCTGACGGAGGCGCAGGTGAGCGGGCCGGGTACGTTCGCCGTGCCGTACCGCTACGCGCAGAGCGGCACGTTCGACCCCGTCGTGCTGGCGACCGACGCCGACGGCCGGACCGGTGCGAGCGCGCCGGTCGAGGCGGTGCACGTCGGCGAAGGGTTCCTCTCGGCGATCGCCGCGAGCACCAACGAGACGGAGTTCGGGGTGCCGGTGACCTTTACGGTCAGCACCCTGCACGATCCGGCGAACTTTTCCTCTACGTTCTGGTGCGACGACGCGTCGGCGACCGCCGCCGAGAACGCCAGCGACCTGCTCTTCACCTGCACCTTCGAGCGGGCCGGGACCTTCCAGGTCGGCTTCGAGGCGTACGGCGCATTGCCCCCGAGCCCGGTCACCAGCTCGACGTACAACGAGCGGGTCGTCCCGCCGCCGGTCCTCGGCTTCCCCGTCGTCGCCCCGGCCGGTGAGGTCGATAGTCCCGCCGACGTCGTGGCGAACGTCTCGGGGGGCGTCCCGCCGTTCTCGGTCCGCTGGTCGCTGGTGGGGACCGCGACGGCCGGGAACCTCACGCTGGCGGGCGACGGGAGCTTCGACGTTCCGGTGACCCCGGGGAGCGCCGGTCGGATGACGCTCTCGGTGCAGCTGGCCGACGCGTTCGGCCAGGTGGCGACGGCCGAGGAACCGCTGGCGGTCGCTCCCGCGCTGGTCGTCGGCGCCGACGCGGTCGGCACGGTCGCGGTCGGGGCGATCCTGCTCAACGTGAGCGGCAGCGCGATCGAGGGGATCGCCCCGTACGGCTGGGCGGTCGTCCCCGCTGCCGCGCCGGCGAACGGGACGAACCTCTCCGGGACCCTCACCGCCCCCGGGGCCTTCGCTTGGAACGCGAGCTACCTCACGGAGGGACCGCTCGCCGTCACCGTCGTCGTCGTGGACGCTGACGGGGCGTTCGCGGAGGAGAACCTCAGCGTCCGTCCCGTCGCGCCGCTCGAGGTCCGTGCCGCGGCCGCGAGCACCGGGCCGGGCGACGTCAACCTGACCTTCACGGTCGTCGGCGGTGTCGCGCCCTACCTCTATCGCTGGCAGGGCTGCACCGGCGCGGTCTGGAACGGCAGCGATCCGGCGGCGGGCTCGTTCGCGCTCACGGAGCCGATCACGACGGTCGGGCTCTGTGCGTTCGATCTGGCGGTGATCGACGCCTTCGGGCTGGGGGTCAACGCCTCGGCAGCAGCGAACCTCACCGCCCCGTCCGCCCCGGTGCCTCCGACCGGGTCGTCGGCCGGAGCGAAAGAGGTCGGAGCCGCGGCGCTCCTAACGGTCGGGGCGGGCGTCGCGGTCGTGATTGGGCTGCGGCGTCGGAGGCCCCGTGCCGTACCGACCCCGCCGGACCCGGTGGCGGTCCTGCGCGAGGTGATCGAAGCCTCGGACGGCGTCGACCGGGGCCTGGTCGAGATGCTCGCCCAAGAGCGAGGGGTCCCGCTGGAGACGGTCCGCTCGACCCTGGAGCGGCTGAAGGCCGACGGGTCGGTCCGCTCCGGGCGCGGCTCGGACGGGGAGGAGGTGCTGGCGTGGTCGCCTCCGCCGCTGCCGTAGGAGCCGGGACCGCGCTCCGGGCGGTCGTCGCGCTGGCGGCCGCGCTGGCCCTGACGATCGGCGGCGCCGGAAATCCGGACGGCGGGACGAGCCCGCACTCCGCGGCGAGCTCGGCCCCGCCCACGACCGGCCCGGTGGCGAACTTCACGGCGGCGATCAACCGCCTGGTCGAGCTGGTCGGGCTCGCCGGCGGGGGGATCCTCGCGCTGGTCTGGGCCCGCGTGGCGCTCAGCTGGTTCTCCAACGACCTCACGAAGAAGGTCCAAGCGAAGGACCGGGCCCGGGACGCGCTCGTCGGCACGCTGCTGTTCGTGGCGGC
>JASHYB010000149.1 GCA_030043255.1 Thermoplasmata archaeon
CCGGCGTGGCCCGCCCCCATGACGCGGAAGCCGGCCCGCATGTACCGCAAGGTCGAGGGCCAGATCTACACCCGGCAGGAGTACATGGGCGGCATCCCGACGTGCCGCGTCACGCAGTTCGACACCGGGAACCTCAAGAGCGAGTTCCCGTGGAGCCTTTCCCTCGGGACCGAGGAGGCGGCGCAGGTGCGCGATACGGCGCTGGAGGCGGCGCGCGTCAGCGCCGTGCGGGTGCTCGAGAAGACCTCGCCGAACGAGTTCCACCTCAAGGTGCGGCGCTACCCGCACCAGATCCTGCGCGAGCACAAGATGGCCATGGGCGCGGGGGCCGACCGTATCTCGGACGGCATGCGACGGGCGTTCGGCAAGGCGGTCGGTCACGCGGTACGAGCCGAGATCGGTTCGGAACTGCTGACCGTCTATACGACGGAGGCCCACCTCGCGGACGCCAAGGAGGCGCTCCGCAAGGCGTCGCACAAGCTGCCGGTGCCGACCCGCGTGATCGTGAAGGCCCCGGCCGCTAGTCCGAGCGCGGCCTAGGCGGACGAACGACCAGCACCGGGCACGCGGCCCGGTTCACGAGCGCGCTCGAGACGCTGCCGAGCAGCAGGCGCTGAGCGGTCGACAGGCCGCGGGAGCCGACGACCAACAGGTCCGTGCGATCCGCCTCGACCTTCGCGAGGATCTCGTCGACGACCGCGCCCTCCTGGCAGACCCCCGAGGCGGAGCTCACGCCGCTCGCGCGGGCCGAGGCGACCGCGGCGTCGACCAGTTCGCGCAGCCGCGGCAGCGCGCTGCTGGGGATCTCCGCGGGCATGATCGGGGCGTTCGGCGCCACGAAGACCGCCGGGGGAGGGGCGATCGCGACGACGAGCAGCGACGCCGCGTAGCGCTTCGCTACGTCGATCGCCACGCCCAGGGCGTGGCCGGCGGTCTCCGAACCGTCGATGGCCACCGCGATCCGACGGAACGGCAGCGCCATGCGCTCCGGCCACGAAGGGGCCGTACAAGGCGGTTGCGCGAGACCGCAGTGGCCGGCTCCCGCTCCCGAGCCATTATTATCCGGAGCGCGACTCTGTTCGGCCGGGGAGCGGCGTGGCGGTCTGTAGCAACTGCGGAGCGAACGACTTCGTCTGGGCGGAGAACCTCAAGACCGGTACCATCGGCCGCGGCATCCTCTCGCTGCGGAGCGGCGGCGACCTGTCGCTCGGCACACGCGTCTGTCGCGGCTGCGGCCACGCCGACCTGTTCGTCAAGGACCCGACGGTCCTCCGCCAGCCGCACACCTGGCGGCCGGGGGAGTTCGTGCCGATCCCGCAGCGCGCGGCCATGGGGGCTCGCGCGCCCGCTCCGAGCGCCGAAGCGGGGCCGGCCTCTCCCGCAGCTGCGCCGACGGTCTCATCCCCCACTCTCGCGCCGTCGCCTCCCGCCCCCGCCGTGCCGGTTCCCGCTCCGGCACCGGCGGCCGCGCCCGCGCCGGTCCCTGCCGAAGCACCCTCGTCGCCCGCTCCCGGCGAGCCGGGGTCCACGTCCGAGAGCTCCCTCGGCGAGACCTCGGATTCGGCCGCCGCGTCCGCCAAGAAGCCGGCGCGCCGGCGACCGGCGAAGAGCAAGAGCTCGACGCCTCCGGTCACGCAGGACTAGCGCGGGTCCCGCACCCTGGAAAATAGCGGGGCATGGATTTGAACCATGGATCTACGGGTTATGAGCCCGTCGGGATTTCAGGACGACCGGGAGTCCCGGCCGCTTTCCTGACTACCCTACCCCGCTGCGGGGGCGCCCATGCAGGCCTCCGTATAAGACAGCGGGGGTGACCTGCCCGCTGCGGGCGGGTCCCGGCGCTACCGGTCGGGCGGATGGTCGACCTCGTACTTGCGCTGGCAGGCCACGGAGCAGAAGTACACGGTGACGCCCCCGTAGCGACCCCGCGCGGGGGCCCGTTCGGTCTCCACGGTCATCGAGCACACCGGATCCCTCGCCTTCGCCATGACGGTCCACCGGATCGAAGACCTCGTGCTTCATGGGAGTTGCGAACGTGCGAGGCGCGGGCCGGCCCGGGCGACGCGAGCTCGCGCGACGGGAGCCCCAGGGCGACCGATCGGGGCTAGCGTCGCCTCGATCGTGCGGGACGGGTGCCGAGCACGATGCGGAGGGCACGCACCAGCTGCTCCCGGGCGTCGGAGGGGTCGCCCCGGTGGACCACCGCGGCCAAGGTACCCTGGAACAGCAGCAGGATCGTGTCGACCGTGTCCTCCATCGGGCCGGCAGGGTGGATCCGGCCCTGCCGGGCGAGCTGCTCCAGGAGGCGGTGGATGTTCTTGCGGTCCGCGCGCGCGTCCTGACGGAGCACCTCGCGGATCTCGGGATCGACGATCGCCTCGGTGACGAGCTGGTGCCAGACCGACACGTCGAACTCCCCCTGCAGGATCCGGTCCAGGGCTCGGACGAACCCCTCCGCGGGATCGCCGCGGGCGAGCTGGCGCTCGAGCAGCCCCACGTAGTGGTCCCGCAGCTCCTCCTGGACCGCCGCCAGGAGGCGGGCCTTGGTGGGGAAGTAGAGATAGAGCGCCCCCTTGCTCACCCCGATCTCCCGGGCGATCTCGTCCATCGTTCCCCCGGGCAGTCCGCGGCGACGGAAGACCGCCCCCGCGGCCTCCACGATGCGGGCGCGGGCCTGCTCCTTGTACTCCGGTACGACCTTCGGCATCGGCCCGCGTAGCGCGTGAGCGCCGCCGCCCCCGCAGTCGGCAGCGCGTCTTAGCGGTTCCTCGCCGCGCCATGGTGACTGAAAGATTTTATACTGACTCGTAGTCAGTATGGGCCGTAGGTGATCCCGTGCCCTCGGACGCGGACCCAGGCGACGGACGACCCGACGGCGCGTCGGCCCCCGAGGCCCGCTCGCGGTTCCTCCGCTTCACCGAGCCCGCCGGCCTCCTCGTCCTGGTCGGCATCTTCCTCGCGATCCTGATGGGGGCGATGGACGGCCTGGTGGTCTCCACCGTGCTGCCGACGATCGCGCTGGACCTCCACCAGCAGAACGGCGTGACCTTCGTCGTCAGCGGCTACCTGGTCTCGTCGACCGTGGCGATCCCCATCTTCGCCCGGCTCTCCGACCTGTCGAGCCGGCGCAACATCTTCCTGATCGGCCTGTCGATCTTCGTCGCCGGCTCGGCGCTGGCGGGGCTGAGCCAGAACCTCGCCGAGCTGATCGTCTTCCGCAGCGTGCAGGGCTTCGGCGGCGGAGGGATCTTCCCCGTCGCGATCGCGACCGTCGCGGTGCTGTTCTCCCCCGAGGACCGGGCGAAGGCGGTCGGTCTCCTGACCGGTTCGGCCGGCATCGCGATCGTCGCCGGGCCGCTCGTCGGGAGCTACATCGTGTCCGTGACGACCTGGCGGTGGGTCTTCTACATCAACCTCCCGTTCGGGGTCTTCGCGATGCTCATCCTGTGGGTGGCGGTCGGGGCGCTGCGACCGGCCGCCCGGGGGAGCTTCGACCTCCCGGGCGCGGTGCTGGTCTCGTCGTGGGTCTCGGCGCTGATGCTCGCGCTGATCCAGGTCTCGGACGCCGGCTGGTCCTGGCTCGACCCCAGGGTCCTCGCGCTGCTCGCCTCGGCCGGCGTGCTGCTCGTCGCCTTCCTGGCCCGGGAGCTGCGCACGCCGCAGCCGCTCGTGCCGCTACGCCTCCTAGGACAACGGGTGATCGCAGCGGCGAGCGGGATCATGCTGTTCACGGGGATCGTCTTCAGCGCCATCATCACCTTCCTCTCGCTCTACGTCGCCTTCGTTCTGGGTGGTTCGGCCGCGGACATCCGGGACATGATCTACTTCCTGGCCGTCCCCCTCATCGCCGGCGCCGGCCTGTCGGGGATCATCCTGGACCGCGTCCCGTACCGGACGATGGTGGTCCCCGGGCTGCTGGTCTCCGGGCTGACCGGTCTGCTGCTCGGGCAGCTCACGCCCTCCACCCCGCTCTGGAGCTTGACCTACGGCTTCCTCCCGACCGCAGGGCTCGGCCTCCCGCTGATCCCGGTCGGTTTTGGCCTGGGGCTCGGCCTCGCCGGGGCGACCGTCGCCGTCCAGAACGAGGCGCCCCCGGCCGAGGTGGGAGCCGCCGTCGGGATCACCCGGTTCTTCCAGAGCCTGGGAGGGGCGGTCGGGATCTCGCTGCTGACGGTCTACCAGTCGTACCGGTTCGGCCAGCTCAAGGCCGGCGCCACGACGCCGGGCGCGGTCCTCAGTGCCCTGGCGACCTCGTACTCCGACGTCTTCCTCGCCCTAGCGTTGTCGATCCTCGTCGCCTTCGGCTTCGCCTGCTGGCTCTCCGGGCGAGTACCCCGGCGCGCCCCCGCCGTAGCCGCCGCCCCGACCGGCGCGGTGCCCGAGCCTCCGGTCCGGGAGTCGGCGCCCTAGCACGGGTCTCTGGTCCGCGCGGCCGGTCCCGGGACAAGCCGCCAACGGCGAGAGGATTTCCGGGGCGAGCCGCGGGAGGGATTTGAACCCTCGGCCTGCTCCTTACCAAGGAGCCGCTCTACCAGCTGAGCCACCGCGGCGCGTCAGGGCGCTGGCGGCTCCCGGGACTTAATGCGCTTTCGCTCGCGGGAGCTCGCCGGGCCGCCGGCCCAGGGAAACCCGGTGCTCTCGTCGGCCCAACGGGCGCGCCCGACGTCCTTCGCGGGCCGCTTCTCGACGAACGCCGCCATCCCTTCGCGCTGCCCCGGGGTCCCGAACAGCCTCGACCAGAGGTCCAGCTCGTAGGCGAGCCCCTCGTCGATCCCCGGGTCGAGGGCGTTCAGCACCGCGTACTTCGCCGCGGCGAGCGCGAAGGCCGGCTTGCCCGCGAGCTCGTCGGCGAGGGCGAGCGCCGTCGGCAACAGCTCGCTGCGGGGGACGACCCGGCTCACGAGCCCCGCGGCCTCCGCCTCCGGCGCTCGGAACGCGCGCCCGGTGAGGATCCACTGCCGTCCCCGCGCTGCCCCGATCCTCCGCGGCAGGCGTCGGGTCCCTCCCCAGCCGGGCATGACCCCGAGGTTGATCTCGGGCTGACCGAACTGGGCGTCCTCGCTCGCGACGATCAGGTCGCAGGCGAGCGCGACTTCGAGCCCGCCCCCGAAGCAGACCCCGTGGACCGCGGCGATCACCGGCAGGGGGAGCCGTTCGAGCTGCCGCGTCAGCGCCTGCCCACGGCCCCCGTGCCCCCGGGCCCCGGCCGGGTCGAGATGCTGCATCTCGCGGATGTCGGCCCCGGCCGCGAACGCCTTCTCGGCGGCGCTGGCGAGGACGACCACCCGGGCGGCCGGGTCCTGCTCGGCCGACCGCAGGGCGACGGCGAGCGCCTCGAGCACCGGGGCCGAGAGCACGTTCACGGGCGGATGGTCGATCGTGAGCAGCGCCGTGCCCCCTCGCAGTTCCGACCGCACCAACGGTCTTGCGTCGTCCATCGGCCGCGCCGAGCCGGGCCGCGTTCATAATCTCGCGGACGGTGGGGTGACGCTCCGAGGGGTCCACCGTATGGCACCGAAGACGCTCGCGACCGCCTGGCACGGGAGCTACCTGCTGGAGGGGAGCCGGGTCCTCCGGGAGCTCCCGGCGCCGCCGACCGTCGACGGCCTGGTGGAGAGGATGGCCCGCCGCGCCGCCGGGACGACCACCCCGGAGGAGGAGCAGCTCCTCGCGGAGCGCGCCGGCGAGACCTGGCGGACGCGGGACCGACGCCTCGTTCGGGACGGCGTGCTGTACGACCCGACCGCCCCCGGGGCGCCCGAGCGCGACGCGGACCGCGAGCGGCACCGGGAGGCGATGCTGACGCAGGCGACACGGGCGCTCGCGGACGCCTGGGACCCGTCGGTCCACGTCGAGGAGGCGGTCCGGTCGCTGCGCGACCTCGACCGGGCGTCGAACCTGCTGGGAGAACGGGTCGCGAGCTGGGCCTCGCGCGACCTGGCCGACGTCGAAGGTGAGAGCCCGGTCGCGGCCGCGCGAGCGGTTCTCGACCGCGCCCCGCTCGAGGGGTTCGCGCCGGAGGACCCGGCGCTCGTCACCGCACGCCGCCGCCTCGCCGAACTGCTCCTGAGCCTCGCCGAGACCCGCACGGCGGTCGACGAGGCGGTCCGCGCCGCAGCGCCGGTGCGCACTCCGAACCTGCACCGCCTCCTCGGGCCCGAGCTGGCCTCGAGGCTGGTCGCGCAGGCCGGGGGCCTCGACCGGCTCGCGCAGCTTCCGGCGAGCACCGTCCAGGTCCTCGGGGCCGAGCGGGCGTTCTTCGAGCATCTTCGGGGCCGCGCCCCTCCGCCACGCCACGGCCTGTTGTTCCTGCACCCGGCGATCCAGTCGGCGCCGCGGGCCCAGCGGGGCAAGCTCGCCCGGGCGCTCGCGGCCAAGGCGGCGATTGCCGCCCGCCTGGACCGGGCCGGCGCACCGGTTCGCCCTGAGCTCGCGAGCGCCTTCGAGACCCGCCGGGCCGCGATCCGCGCGACGGGCGCGACGTCCAGCTCGCGGGGGAAGCGGCGGCTACGACCGCCACTTGACCGTGCAGCCGATGACCGGTAGCGCGGCCGGTCGTACCGGCGTCCCGGCGAGCGCCTGATCCAGCGCGCGCTCCAGGTAGTGCTCCTTCACCCGCTCGGGGTGGTCGTGGCTGTCGTCGATGCGGCCCTGGAACAGGAGATGGCGTTGGGCGTCGAAGAGCAGCGGATGCGGCGTCACGAGCGCGCCGTAGGCGTGGGCGACCTCCTGGCTGTCGTCCCGCAGGTACGGGAACGGGTACTGGCGCTCGGTCGCCCGGGCGACCATCGGCTCGAAGCCGTCGGCTGGGTAGGCCGCGGTGTCGTTGGCGTTGATGAGGACGAAGCCGACCCCCTTCGGGCCGTACCGTCGGCCGAGGTCGATCATGCGCCCCTCCCAGGCCAGCACGTACGGGCAGTGGTTGCACCAGAAGGAGACGACCAGCAGCTTGCGATCGTCGAAGTCCGAGAGCTTCCAGGTCCGCCCGTCCGTTCCCGGCAGCGAGAACTCGGGGGCGGCGTCGCCGGGCTTCAGTCGGAAGGTCTCCAGTTCGGCCATGCGGGCACGAGTTCGCCTGCCCTCTTATCGTCCGCTCGGCTCCTGCGCAACGCGGCCTCGGGAGCGCTCGCGGCCCCTCGGACGATGGAACCGACCAGCCGGGCGCCGGGGGAGGAGGCGTGGGTCGACCCGGCCGAAGAGATGCCGGTCGAGGAGGAGCTCCTGCGAGCCGCGGGGCGCGCCTTGCGGGTCGCGCTGGCCCGGAGCCCCGCCGTCAGCTACGGCATCGGCGAGTCCCCAGACGCCCCCTACCTGCGGCGCGCGCGGGCCGAGGGGATCGCGACGGTCGCGCGGTCCACCGGGGGCAGCGGTGTCCTCCACGCGGAGGGGGACCTGTTCTGGGCGGTGGTCCTGCCGCGCGGCGACCGTCGGGTCGGTCGCGACGCCGTTCGCGCCTACGGCCGCCTCGGTGCCGGCGTGGTGCGCGGTCTTCGGACCGTAGGGCTCTACGCCTCCTGGCGACCGGCGCCGGGCCTGGACGAGGCGTACTGCCCGCTCTCGTCCCGCGGCGAGGTGCTGACCGTCGACGGGCGCATCGTCGGCGGAGCCGCCCAGCACCTCACCGGTCGGGCGCTGCTGCACCACGGGTTCGTCGCCCACCGGCTCGACCGGGCGACGATCGCCCGGCTGTTCGCGCTGCCGAGCCCCGGGCCGACGGCCCGGCTTGGAGGCCTCGCGGAGAGCGACCCTACGCTTTCGCCCGAGCGGACCGCGGCGGCCGTGCTGGGCGGACTGGCCGAGGAGTTCGGGAGCTAGTTCCCCGGACCGGCGCGCGCGGCCGGTCCGGCCCAGAGGGTCTCGCTGACCTGTTCGGCCGCTTCGCGCAGCGACGTCCAGTCGGCGGTGAGCAGGCGCCGGCCCCGGACCACCGCACGGCCGTCGACGAAGACCGAGTCGATCGCCTCGTCGCTCATCGCGTAGGCGAGGTGGGAGACGATCGTCT
>JASHYB010000150.1 GCA_030043255.1 Thermoplasmata archaeon
GTCCTGCTGACCCGCGACCGCGAGCTGAGCCGCCGGACCTCCCGCGCGTTCCTGCTGGAGACCTCGGTGCTCGCCGACCAGTGGCGGGCGGTCCGCCGCCGCTGGCCCGGAGTGCCGACCAACGTCCTCTTCGAGCGGTGCACGCTCTGCAACGGGCTCCTCCGTCCGCACCCCCTGGCGCCGCCCCCTCCTCCCGAGGCCGCGGTGCCGGCTCAGCTGCTGGCGCGAGGCGGTCCCCTCTACGCCTGCCGCGACTGCGGGCACCTCTACTGGGACGGCTCGCACACCGCGCGCATCCGCCGGACGATCGACAGCTGGGAGCAGGGCCGGCCGGGATGATCGACGGCTACGTCGAGATCTCCGGCGAGTCCGCCGAGCTGGCGAACGCG
Source organism: Thermoplasmata archaeon (assembly GCA_030043255.1). Taxonomy (GTDB): domain Archaea; phylum Thermoplasmatota; class Thermoplasmata; order Lutacidiplasmatales; family UBA184; genus Lutacidiplasma. Next base: position 390 of record JASHYB010000150.1, read on the forward strand.
GAGGTGCGGGGCGCCGTGGAGGCGCTCGGCGGGACCGTCGAGCACGACGCGGGCTCGGCCGACCGTCTCGTCGTCGTCCGACTTCGCGACGCCGCCTCCCTGGGGGCGCTCGCGCGGCGGCTGGCGCTGGCCCGACGCGTGCTGGTCGAGGTCGCGCCGGACCGGTCGACGCTCGACGCCGCCCGGCTCGAGGGAACCCCGGGGCTCTCCGCGTCGTTCCGCAGGCTCGGTCGCCCGGGCGGGACCGCGGACGCGAGGGTCCGCACGGCCGGCGACGCCTACGTCGAGGGCGGGGGGAGGATCGACCTCGATCGGCCCCAGGCCCGCTTCTGGCTCGCCCACCGTCCCGGCGGGGACGACCGGCTGCTGCGGGAGGCCGGGGAGGTGGACCGACGGGCCTACGCCGACCGGGCGATGCCGCGCCTGCCGTTCCGCCGCCCGGTCTCGCTGCCGCCCCGTCTCGCCCGTGCCGCCATGAACCTGGCGGCCGTCCGTCCCGGCGACCGCCTGCTCGACCCGTTCCTCGGGACCGGCGCGCTGCTCGCCGAGGGGGCGATGCTCGGGGCCCGAGGGTACGGCCTGGACGTCGACCCGACGATGGTCCGCGGGGCCCTGCGGAACCTGGCGCACCTGGGAGTTTCGGCCGAAGCGGTCGTCGAGGGCGACGCCCGGACCGTGAGCTTTCCCGGCCGTCCGCTGACCTTCGACGCGCTCGTGACGGACCCCCCGTACGGCCGAGCGTCGGCCAGCGTGGGCGCCGACCCCGAGCGGCTGGTCCCGCAGGTCCTGGAGCGATGGGCATCGACCGTGCGGGCCCGCGGACGGGTGGTCGTGCTCAGTCCGGGAGGACCCCCCTCCCTCCCCGCCCCTTGGGTCGAGACCGGTCGGGTCGCGGTGCGTGTGCACCGCAGCCTGACCCGAGAGTTCCGGACGTACCGCCGGCCGGCCTCCTGAGAGCCGGGCGAGCCCGGATCGAGCCGGCTCGCTCACTCAGGCCCCGGGGGCCGTCCCACGAAAAGGGGAGAGGTCCCTCCGGCCCCGAGTCGCCTCCGCGCGGCCGGTCCCGTCAGGAGAACGTCACGTTGCCGAGCCCCGTCGTGGCCGAGCCCCCGGTGCTGGCGCACAGCTGGTGCGCCGCGAAGGCGAAGCCGACGGAGTACGCGGTCTCGCGATCGGTGAACTCGACGGTCTCGATCACCATCGCCCCCGACTTGAGGGTGAGGAAGTCGCCGGCCGGCACCGTCGCCGACCCGCCGGCGAACGGACCGGCCCGGGTGCCGTTCGGCCAGAGGAACGTCCAGCTGGCGTTCGCTTCCCAGGCGGCGAGCGCCGGCCCTTCGAGCTCGGTGCCGGCCGACAGCGAGACGTTCGTGACGTTGAACGTGTACAGGTAGCCGTGGACCACCGGATCGTCGTTCGTGACCCTCGCGTTCAGGTAGGCGGCGATCGCCACGCCGGGAGGCGGGGTGATCTGCTCCGCCGGCACGGCGGTCGCGCTCACCGACCCCGCCGGGGTGGAGAGCGGCACGAGGGCGAACCCCCCGACGAGGATCGCGACGGCCAGCGCGCCGACGGCGAGCCGCTTGCCGTCGAGACGTGAGGTGTCGTTCAGCGGCGGGGGGTGCCGCAGCCCGAGGAACAGGACCAGGATCGCGAACAGCCACCAGCCGATGTAGAAGAACCCGAGCCCGAACAACCCCGCCGCGGCGGCGTAGCTGACCCAGCGGGCCCGGTCCCCGGCCAGAGCGCGGAACACGTGGCCGCCGTCCAGCGAGCCGGCCGGCACCAGGTTGATCGCCGTGATGAGGATCCCGACCCAGCCGGCCAGCGCGAGCGGACTGAGCGAGACCAGCGACGCCGGGAAGAACGCCGAGATCCCGAGGAAGATGAGCGAAGGGCCGATGATCAGGTTGCCGTAGCTCTGCCCGAGGATCGACGGCCCGCAGACGTTCGCCGGGACCACCGGCGCGTGCAGCGAGAGCGCGAGCCCGACGAACGTGATCGGGATCGAGAGCGCGAAGCCGGCGAGCGGGCCGGCGACGCCGACGTCGAACAGCGTCTTGCGGTCCGGGAACGGCTCGCGGATCGAGACGAACGCCCCGAAGGTGCCGAGGATGTACGGCGGCGGGATGGGGATGAAGTAGGGGATCGAGGCGTCCAGGTGCGCCCGACGGGCGACGACGAAGTGCGCCGTCTCGTGCACCCCGAGGATGGCGAGCAGGGGCGCGGCGAAGTAGAGCGCCCCGTAGGCGACGTCGCCGGCGGTGAGCACCGAGTGGCCGACCCAGGTCAGCCAGATCATCGAGCCGGCGAAGACGGTCGTCGCGACGGTCGCCCCCAGCAGGACGACGTTGATCCAGGGGTGACGGGGGCCGAGCGGGGGCCGCCGGATCACTTCGATGAACTCCTCGCCCATCTGGCGGCGCAGGATCGGGATGTAGCCGAGGCCGGCGAGCTCCCGCCGCATCTCCTCGAACTTCGGGGCGAGGCCCGCCCGGTCGACGTGGACGGCGAACAGCACCGACTGCGGGCCGACCCGCGTCTCGTAGACCGGGAAGTACGTCGCCACCGCCTGGCGCAGGCGGTCCAGCTCGGACCGGCCGGCGCTCGGGATGGGTCCGGCGGCGGTCATGGGGGGATCGCGCTGGTCAGTCGCCCGGCGACTTGCGCAGGCGACGTGCGCGCTCCTTCGCGCTGAAGCCGGTCGCGTCCTGCAGGAACCGATTGTACCGATCGATCGTCTCGCGGGCGACGCGCTCGTCGACCTTCGGGTTCATCCGCAGGTCGACCGCCAGCTCCCGGCCCTCCGGGCGGACCGCCATCCGCTCGATGGCGCCCCAGGTCGCGACGACCTCGGACGGTCCGGCCTCGACGGTGTCGAAATGGTCGCGCAGGAGCGTGGCGAGGGCCGGGAGGTCGAGGTTCTTGCGGTGGCTGGTGCGCACCGGGTACTTCTGCACCGGCGACTTCGGAGCCGGGGTCGAGTAAAAAGGCTGGCGTGCGGAGCGGGCTCGAGCGGACCGACCGGCTAGATCGTCTCGATCTCGAACAGGACCCGGTAGCCCCGGAGCTGTTCGGTGACCGCATCGGTGAGCTCGAGGACCTCCTCGCGACCGACGGCCCCGCGCCAGTCGTAGACGAAGTCGTAGTTACCGTGGGTCGGCAGGAACCCGGCGGAGAGCAGCCGGTCCGCGACCTCCGAGGGCTTGCCGCCCTCGCTGTCGAACGTCACCCGGACGTACGTCTCCATCCCGCGGGCGACCCCCGTCGGTCGTCAAATCCGTTTCGCCCGACCGGCTCGAAGGAGGGCGGCGACGCCCGCCGCCAGCGCCTGCGGATCGTCGCCCGCGATCCGCCGCGGCGGGAGCGCGGCGCGCCGGCCCCGGACGGCCACGAACCAGCCGCGCCGGCTCCGGGCGATCCCCAGCCCGAGGTCGGCGGATCGGCTGGCGCGGATCGCCCATCGACGGGCGATCGCGGACGGCGCAGCCTGGCCGCGGATGACGACGCCGAGCTGGGGACGAGCCTGGGGGAACGTGCGACGGACGCCGGCGACCGCCGCGCGGCCGTCGGCCGGATCGTCGGCCACCACCCCGACCGCAAGGGGGCTGCGGCGGTGGCCTTGACGGTCGATCTCCCCGGCGCGGATCCGGCGCGAGCTGACCGGCTCCAGGTCGTCCGCCAGGACCAGCGGCACGACCAGCACCGGGACCGGCCGGCGGCCGAGGCGGCGTCGTTCGCGGTTGACCGCGCGGCCGCCTTCGAGGGTGTCGGCCGAGACGACGAGCGCGTCAACGTCCGGTCCCACCGAGCCTCCGAACCGGTCGTCGATCGGCACGATCGTCCAGCGGCGTCCGGGCTGGTGCTGGCGCAGCCATCGCGCGAGCGCGCGACGTCGGGCGGGCGCCGAGGCGATCGCGGTCCCTCCCGGTTTCGGGTGCTCGGCGAGGTACCGCGAGCTCGTGACGCCGATCGCCACGTGCCGACCGGCCTGGAACGCCGCCCCGAGCAGCGCTTCGTGGCCGACGTGCAGCCGGTCGAAGGTCCCGCCGAGCACGACCCGGCCGAACCGACGCACGGCGGACCCCTAGTGCAGGTACGACGCGAGGACCACGATGACCAGGAGCGCGATCGACCCGTACAGCAGGAGCCGGTACGTCCGGGCCGACTGCAGCCGTTGCTCCCGCGCCGCGGCGCACTTCGCGCTGCAGGTGTCGGAGTCCGGCTTGGTCACCTTGCCGCAGACCTTGCAGTGGCGGTGGTCCCCCTCGGTCGGCATCGGGTCCGACCGGTACTACCCGGGGTCGGCTTATGAGGGATGGGGGACCGGCCGAGGGCGGCCGGTTCAGGCGGCCTTGCGGGGCCGGCGACGGGGTTCCTTCGCGGAGGTCTCCTCCGCGAGCTCCGGGTCCATCGGGTTCGGCGGGTCGTTGGCGAAGGGGGAGCGGTCCGCCGTCGGCTCGACGCCGGGGGTGCCGGCCGGCCGCAGGCGCTTGGCGACCCGGTGCGACGCCGGGGTCGCCGGCGGCGGGAAGCCGCCCTCCGGCGAGTACTGGCGTAGGAAGTTCAGCCAGATCCGCCCGTGGCTCTGGACGGAGACCTCGAGGCGTTCCCGCAGGTCGTTCAGGGCCCGGTCGACCTCCTGCTGCTGGCGGTGCAGCTCGTCCAGCAGTTCGCCTCGCATCGCCGTCAGCTGCGCCTCGGTGGGCTTGGCCCGGGCGTTCGTCTCGTTCTCCGTGAGCTTCAGCCAGGTCTGCCGGACGATCGGCAGGACGTGGTCGTTGACCACCATGAGCCGCCGGTCGAGGTCGTCCAGCTCCTCGTGGACCCGGGCCCCGAGCCCCTTGAGGTCTCCCTCGCGCGCGGCCAGCTTCGCTTCGAGATCGGCGAGCCGGCCCTCCGCCTCGTCGGCGTCGGCCCGCAGGCGGGCCTCGGCGTCGGCCAGCGCCTGGGCGAGCGCGCTCATCTGCTCGGCCCGGGCCGCCTCCACGGCGCCCGCGGTCGCCTCCTGCAGCTGGGCGCCGAACTCGGGCGAGCTGAAGGTCGAGGCGATCGTCCCCTCGAGGTCCGCCTTCAGGCGGGCGAGCAGCTCAACGTACTTCTCCTGCTCCGCCGCCTGGTTCTCGCGGACCATCTGCTCGACGAACGACTGCATGCGGACCTGCAGGCCGGCGAGGGAGGCCCGGTGCGCCTCGTTGATCTCGGCGAGGCGGGCGTCGCGCTCCACCGCGAGCCGCCGCTCGACGTGCGCGACCCGGTCGTCCGCCGACGCGCTCAGCCGCTGCGCCTCCCCGCCGAGCGCGGCGGTGAGATGCTCTTCGATGTCCTTGGTCCGGCCGTCGACCAGGATTCCGACGCGCTGCTCGAGCTCGCGCGACTCGCGCGTGCGCCGCTGCTCCGCCTCGGCGAGGCGGCCGTCGAGGATCTCCCGCACCCGGGCCTCCGTCTCCTCCCGGACCGAGGTCCCCTGCTCCTTCGCCTCGAGCAGCTCGAGGTCGAGCTGGGCGACCAGCGCGGCGCGGAGGTCCTCCTCGGACTTCGCGATCTGGGCGGCGAGCTCGTCCGACGTCTCCTTGAGGTCGCGGCGGAACCGCTCGGCCCAGCCCTCGGCGGTCGCGCGCATCGACTCGGCGACCCGGGTCTCGATCTGCGCCAGGCGAGGGTCGACCTTCGCGGCGACCTGCGCCTCGACCTCGGGCCCGAGCGTCTGCGCCGTCATCGCCGGGCGCCGCTCCAGCTCGGCGATGCGGGGGGTGAGGTCGGCCCGCACGCCGTCGGCCGACCGGCCCATCCCCTCCACCGCCTCCTTCAGGCGGCTCTCCAGGGTCAGGGTCCAGCGGCGCTCGAGCTCGCGGACCGCGAGGGAGAGCCGGGCGTCCAGCAGCCCCTTCTCGGCGGGGCTGGGGAGTACCGGGGCGCCGCGCAGCGGCAGGACCCCGGCGGCTGCGGGGGTGCCGGTCGGCGACGGCAGCGGTCCCGGGGCGACGGCCGAGGGCGGAGGGACCGGCGGGACCGCGGCGGACTTCAGCAGGGAGGGGTCGTCGGAGGTGGAAACGGGCACGGCGGTCGGCTCGCCCGGAGGCACAGCGACCTGCGTGGGCCCGCGGAGCCACTGCGGCAACCCCGTCGCGGGTCGGTCGGCGGGCGGGGTAGGGGCAGCGGCGACGGCGGCCGGCGCGGCCACGGGACTCGTCGACGGGGCGGCGGGCGGGTCGGCCGACGCAGGGGCGGCGGCGGCCGCCGCAGGTACTGGGCTCGCGGGAGGGCTGGGCGCCGCGGGCGGAGCGGCGGAGAGCAGCGGGGCCTCGCCCGGGCGCGCCTCTAGGTAGGCGTTCGCGCGCTTGGCCATCTCGCCGGTCGCCTGGACCGGCCGGCCGCGGGGCCGGGCGAGCAGGAGCGCGGCGGTCTCCATCGCCGTGCCGATGCGCCACATCTCCTTGCGGCGCTCCCGACCGGTCGGCGCCTCGGGGTCGGCGAGCGCGGCGCTCAGGCGGGCCGCCTCGACCTGGTCGACGCGGCGGACCACCTCGGCCGCCTTCTCGTCGGCGTGGTCTCGGACGTACTGCAGGATCAGCGGCAGGTTCTCCTTGCCGCGGGAGCTCGGCGGGCGCGTCAGGTCGCGCAGCGACACCGGCTGCGACTGCCAGCTCTGCATGCGCTTGGCGTGCCGGTCCCCCTCCGCCTCCTGGCGGGGGACCCGCATCACCGCGAGCGCGAGGGGGATCTGCTCGGCGAACTCCCGCAGGTTGACCTTCGGGGCCGGCAGGAAGTACGGGAAGACGAGGAAGCCGGAGAGGGCGACGAGCGCCGCCGGCAGCGTGCGGACGAGGTCGCAGACCACCTGGGCGACGGCGTCCCACTGGTCGCTGGCGACCAGCACCACCGGCTCGGTGGTCCCGCGGTGGAACAGGAACCCCTCGCCGACCGCCTGGTAGACGGAGGCGTCGGGCGGGGCGGTGGGCCGGCGGGTCTCGGTGCGGCCGACCATCGTCGCGTGGGCGCGCAGGATCGTCGCGCCGAACTCGCCGCCGCTGACCAGCTCCTCGGTCGAGAAGACCAGGGTCTTCATGCCGAGCCGGGGCCGGTCCTCGGTCGACAGGAACATCCGGCCCACGCAGGTGTAGCGGCCGCCGGCGGCCGGGTAGAGGAACAGGTTCGGGTAGAACGACAGCGTCTGGCTCGGGTCCGGGTCCCAGTAGTCCTGGGTGTCGGCGACGTTGATCGTCAGGTTGCCGACGGCCCGGATCGACTCCAGCGCCTCGTGGCGGGCCGGGAACTCGTCCGGGATCGCCGTGTAGCCGGGGCTCTCCGCCTCGTTGTCGACCTGACGGCACCAGACCGAGGCGATCGGAGCGACCGTGCGCGCGTACCCGGTCTCGCCGGCGGCCATCACGACCCCTTGGTCGCCCGCTTGGCGAGGACGCGCTCGCAGGCGCGGGCGAGGGGGAGCGTCGTGTTGACCATGACCGGGACGCCGAGCGTGGGGGAGCCGACCTCGGGGGCCTGCTCGCCGCTCTCGCCCAGGAACATCGGGTGCCCCTCGCCGGTCGACACCGCGCTGGAGATCAGGAAAACGTCCTCGCGCGTGGAGATCCCGCGCCCTTCCTGCGCGACCAGGATCGTCCCCATCCCGGCGCCGTCCCGGCGGAGCAGAAAGTCGGTCGGGTCGAAGTGGCTGCGGTAGGTGCGCTCCTTGACCGAGCGCTCGACCTCGGTGTAGAACTCCTTGAGCTTGTCCGCCTTGGAGATCGCGATCACCAGCGGCAGGTTCTTCGCCCGGACGTAGCGGAAGACCCCCCGGGCGAGGTTGACCTGCTGGGCCTGGTCGCGCAGCGAGGCGAGCGACGGCGAGAGCAGCAGGATGACCGCGTCCGCCCCGTCCACGAAGCGGCCGAGCAGCGTGAGCCCGCGCCGCCAGAGCTCCTGGCGGTCCGGCCGCCAGGAGTCGAAGTGCGGGATCACCCGGCAGTTCTTCTCGGTGACCTCCCCCTCGGCGCCGGAGAACCAGAGCCGGTCGTAGGTGAAGTAGTCGGAGATGAT
>JASHYB010000151.1 GCA_030043255.1 Thermoplasmata archaeon
CCAGCGTCTGCGCGCGCCGCCGGTGCTGCTCGAGGTCGGCGGCAGCCTCAGCGCTTCGGAGGCGGAGCTCGTCAGCGGTCACGGCAGTCCGGCCGAGAAGGCGCTGAACGCCGTCGGAGCCCGGGGCCTCAGCGACCGGCCCAAGGTCGACGAGGCGACCGAGCGGCTGTACCGTCTGGAGCTGGTGCGCGGCCGCATGACCGTCGCCGAGCTCGCCGGGGTCAGCGTGCGCGCGGCACGGGAACGCGTCGCCGAGCAGCTGCGCGGTACCGGCCAGAGCTTCGACCTGCGCGAGTTCTCGAAGCCGGTCGTCTGCCGCAACGGCCACGAGGTGGTGATCCGGCGGCTCGAGGGCCAGTGGTACCTGCGCTACGCCGATCCAGCCTGGAAGGCCGAGACCCGGTCCGCCCTGGGGCAGCTGCGGACCGTACCGGAGGCCTACGGCGCCGAACTCCCGGAGATCCTCGACTGGTTCGAGGACCGTCCCTGTACGCGTAAGGGCCGATGGCTCGGCACGCCGTTCCCGCTCGACCCCAGCTGGACGGTGGAGCCGATCGCCGACTCGACGTTCTACCCGGCCTACTACGTCGTGCGCCGCTTCGTGGCGACGGGCCGGCTCCGCCCCGAGCAGCTCACCGACGCCTTGTTCGACTACGTCTTCCTCGGCGCCGGACCGGGCGAGCCGTCGGTCGAGCGGCCCCTGCTGGAGGAGCTCCGAGCGGAGTTCCTGTACTGGTACCCGCTGGACTGGAACATCGGCGGCAAGGAGCACCGTCGGGTCCACTTCCCGGTCTTCCTGTTCACCCACGCCAAGCTGCTGCCGCGCGAGCTCGGCCCTCGCGGGATCTTCGTGCACGGCTGGATCACCGGTCCGGCCGGCGAGAAGCTCGCGAAGAAGGAGGTCGGCAAGAAGGGCGGCCGCATTCCGGCGATCGACGCGGCCTTCGAGCAGTGGGGCCCGGACCCGCTGCGGCTGTACTACCTGCTCGCTTCCTCGGCGGCGCAGGACATCGAGTTCAGCCCGGAACTAGTGGACGCGGCCCGGGACCGGCTCGAAGAGGTCGAACGGATGGTGGTCGCCGCGCGAGGGGAAGGAGAGGGGCCGGCGGAGCTGGACCGGTGGCTCGGCTCGCGCGTGCACGAGCTGCTGCAACGCATCGCCGCCGGCTACTCCGCGGGCGACCTGCGGGCCGTGGCGGAGGCGACGTACGTCGAGCTCCCCGGCCTGCTTCGGCGGTACTACGCCCGCGGAGGTACCCCCGGAGCGGCCACGACGAGCCTGTCCGACGCCTGGGTTCGCCTGCTCTCCCCGATCACCCCCCACCTCGCCGAGCAGCTCGGCGAGCACCGGTTCGGCGGCCTGGTGGCGGTCGAGCGCTTCCCGTCCCCCGACGAGTTCCCTCGCTCGGAGGAGGCGGAGCGCCGGGAGGAGTTCCTCAGCCGGGTGGAGGAGGACCTCCGCGCGGTCCTGCGCCCGCGCGAGGAGCGGGGAGAGCCGGCGCCGGACGAGGCGGTCTTCTACGTCGCGGCGCCGTGGAAGAGCACCGTGGAGCAGTGGCTGCGCGAGGCCCTCGATCGCGGCGAGGAGCCGAGCGTTCGCTCGGTGATGGACCGGGCCACGGCGCACGGCGAGGTCGCGGCGTACCGCGCGGAGATTCCGCGCTACGTGCAGCGGGTCCTACCGCTCCTGCGGTCGGAGCCCGTCTTCCGCCCGCCGTCGGACGAGCGGGAGGTCCTGCGGGCCGCCGAGGGTTACCTCGTCCGCCGACTGGGCCTCGGCTCGGTCGCCGTCTATCTCGAGGCGGAGGCGGAACCACACGACCCGTTGGGGCGGCGCGAGCGTGCGAGACCGGGCCGGCCGGCGTTCTACCTGGTCGGAACGGCGGGGGACGGCGACCGGCGCCGGCGCGGGCGAGCGACCTGACCGCGGCGGCCACGACGACGCACGGACGCTGGCCGGTCCGCCTTCACGGACGCCGGGTCCGTCCGGTACGCTTTCGGCTGAGCGGGAAGTTGAGGTACATCCGGGAGGGCGTCGGGTGCGCGCTCACGGTCCGGTACTTCGCCGAGCGCTTCGCTCCGTAGCTGCGCTCGACGGCGCCAGAGATCTCGAAGTAGATCAGCTGGCCGACCGGCATGCCGGCGTAGATCCGTACGGGCAGCTTCACGCTCATCTCCAGCGTCCAGTAGTTGCAGAACCCCTCGTCGCCCTTGCCGGCGGTGGAGTGGATGTCGATCCCCAGCCGGCCGACGCTCGACTTGCCTTCGAGGAACGGGACGAACCCGTGGGTCTCGGTGTACTCCTCCGTGACGCCGAGGTACAGCTGACCGGGGATGAGCACGAAGCCGTCCGGCGGGATGCGGAACTCCCGGACCGGGTTCGGTCGGCGGGCGTCCAGGGCCGCCGAGCGGTACACGGAGAGGTAGGGTCCGAGGTGCACGTCGTAGGAGTTGGTCCCCAGACACTCCGGGCGGAACGGGCGGATCACGATCGCCCCGTCGCCGAGCGCCTGGCGGATCCGGGCGTCGGAGAGGATCATGTCGGCGCGCGCCGACGCGGGCCGCCTATTAAGCCCCGGCCGAGGGGCCGCTCGCGTCCTCCAGCACGATCGCC
>JASHYB010000152.1 GCA_030043255.1 Thermoplasmata archaeon
CTCCTCCTGGACCGCGCCCGGCGTGTGGCGCGGCGGCAGGCAGAAGATCGCGTCCCCGGAGTGGACGCCGGCCCGCTCGACGTGCTCGAGGATGCCGGCGACGAGCACCCGCTCGCCGTCGGAGATGGCGTCCAGCTCGACCTCGTCCGCCCCCTCGACGAACTTCGTGATCACCACCGGGTGCTCCGGCGAGACCCGGGCCGCCTCCGACAGGAACCGGCCGAGGTCGGCCCGGCCGGCGATGACCCGCATCGCCTGGCCGCTGAGGACGTACGACGGCCGGACCAGCACCGGGTAGCCGACCTCCTCGGCGAAGGCGCTCGCCTCCTCGACCGTCGTGAACGCCCGCCAGGCCGGCTGCGGGATCCTCAGGCGCTCCAGGAGCTTCGCGAACCGGGCCCGGTCCTCGGCGGTGTCGATCGACTCCGGGGAGGTCCCCAGGACCTCGATGCCGCACATCGCGAGCAGCGGCGTCAGGTTCTGGGCGAGCTGGCTGCCGACGCAGGTGACGACCCCCCGGAACCGCTCGAAGTCGCAGAGGTCGCGCACCCGCTCCAGGGTGATCTCCTCGAAGTACAGTCGGTCGGAGCGGTCGTAGTCGGTCGAGACGGTCTCCGGGTTCGAGTTCAGCAGCGCGACCCCGCCCAGCCCCTCCGCCCGCAGCCCGTCGACGAGGTTCATCGTCGACCAGTCGAACTCGACGCTGGAGCCGATGCGGTACGGCCCGGCGCCGATGACCAGCGCCGAGCCGGCCCGCATCGGGGCCACGTCGTCGGCGTCGGCGCGGTAGGTGACGTACAGGTAGTTCGTGCGGCTCGGCCACTCGCCGGCGAGGGTGTCGATCATGCGCACGCGCGGGCGCAGCCCGAGCTCGACGCGCCGGCGGCGGACCTCCTCCTCGTCGCGGCGGACGGCGCGGCCGATCGCGCGGTCGGACAGGCCGAGCTCCTTCGCCCGGCGCAGCAGCTCCTCGGGCAGCGCGCCGCCCGGCAGCGCCGCGAGCGCGCGCTCGGTCGTCTCGATCTCGGCGAGCGCGTCCACGAACCACCGGTCGATGTACGAGACGCGGGCGATCGTCCCGGCGTCCAGGCCGGCCCGCAGCCCCTCCAGGACGTGCTCGAGGATCGCCGGTTTCGGCTCGCCGAGGTCGGCGAGGATCGCCTCCCGGGACCGGATCTCCGCCGGGGCGAGCAGGTCGGCCCGCGGGTCGGCCATGCGGTAGGCCTTGGAGATCGCCTCGGGGAACGACGCGCCGATCCCCATCGCCTCGCCGACCGACTTCATCGCGGGGCCGAGCCGCGGGTCGGCGCGGGGGAACTTCGCGAGGTCCCAGCGGGGGAGCTTCACGACGACGTAGTCGAGCGACGGCTCGAAGCAGGCGGTCGTCACCCCCGTGACGCGGTTCTTCAGCTCGGGCAGGGTGTAGCCCAGCGCGAGCTTCGCCGCGACGTAGGCGAGCGGGTAGCCGGTCGCCTTGCTGGCGAGGGCGCTGGAGCGCGACAGGCGCGCGTTGATCTCGATCGCGTAGTACTCGAGGCTGTTCGGCTCCAGGCAGAACTGGATGTTGCACTCGCCGACGATCCCGACCTCGGCGACCGCCCGCAGGGCCGCCTGCCGGAGCATCTGGTACTCCTGGTCGGTGAGCGTCTGGCTGGGGGCGATGACGATGTTGTCGCCGGTGTGCACGCGCATGCCGAGGACGTTCTCCATGTTGCAGACCGTCAGCGCGTTGCCGCGGGCGTCCCGCACGACCTCGTACTCCAGCTGCTTGAACGTGCCCACGTAGCGCTCCAATAGGACCTGGCGCACCGGGCTGGCGCGCAGCCCGCGGGCGACCACTTCGCGCAGCTCCCCCGGCGTCCGGGCGACCCCGCCGCCCTTGCCGCCCAGCGTGTAGGCGACCCGGACCATCACCGGGAAGGCGAAGGCGTCGGCGACCTCGAGCGCCTCCTCGACCGAGCGGACCGCCCGGCTCGGCAGCGTGGGGACGCCGGCCCGGGCCATCGCGCGGACGAACTTCGCCCGGTCCTCGGTGGCCCGGATCCCCGCGAGCGGGGTGCCGAGCACGCGGGTGCCGGTCTGCGCCAGCAGGCCGAGGTCGCTCAGGCGGACCCCGCAGTTGAGCGCCGTCTGCCCGCCGAACGACAGCAGGAGGCCGTCCGGGCGCTCCTCCCGGAGGATCGGCGCGACGAACTCGGCGACCAGCGGCTGGAAGTAGACCTTGCCGTGGCGGGGCGGGTCGGTCTGCAGCGTCGCGATGTTCGGGTTGATCACGACGGCGTAGACGCCGTCCTCGTCCAGCGCCTTCAGGCACTGGCTCCCGGAGTAGTCGAACTCGCCGGCCTCGCCGATCTTCAGCGCGCCGCTGCCGAGCAGCGCGACCTTCGCCGGCAGCGACGGGCTCATGCGCGGCGCCTCACCTGGCGGACGAACGCGTCGAAGACGAAGCCGGCCTCCTGCGGGCCGGGGTGGCCCTCGGGGTGGCCCTGCAGCGCCAGCAGCCGGCCGCGAGCGTCCCGCAGCCCCTCCAGGGTCCCGTCGTCCGGGTTGGTCGCCCAGGGCTCGAGGCCCCCGCCGCGGAGCGACGCCGGGTCGACGGCGTAGCCGTGGTTCTCGCTGACGATGAACGCCCGGCCGTCCGGAAAGCAGATCGTCTTGTTCTGCCCGCGGTGGCCGTACTTCAGCTTGAACGTCCGGCCCCCGCGGGAGAGCGCGAGCAGCTGGTGCCCGAGGCAGATGCCGAGGGTCGGCAGCTCCCGGACCGACGGCCGGCCGAGCTCCTGGACGGTCGCCGTGAGGCGCGCCGGGTCCCCGGGGCCGTTGCTGACGAGCAGCCCGGCGACGCGCCGGCCCTGCCAGCGCTCCGGGACCTCGTGGTCCGGCGGCAGCCGCAGCAAGGAGACCCCCCGGTCCAGCAGCGCGCGCAGGATGCTCGCCTTCGTGCCCGAGTCGACGAAGGCGACCAGCGGGCCGCCGTTCCGGGCGATCACGCTCGGGCGCTTCGGGGCGACCTCCCCGACCAGGTCCTCGCTCGCGTAATCCGGCGCGCGGGCCAGGGCCCGGCGCAGCTCGTCGTCGGACGGGCCGGTGGTGCCGTCGGCGACCGCGATCGCCCCGCGCAGGACCCCGTGGCCGCGCAGGTGCTGGGTGAGGCGCCGGGTGTCGACGCCCCGCACCCCCGGGATGCCCTCCTCCCGGAGCCAGGCGTCCAGGCTCCGCTCGCTGCCCCAGTGGTTCGGCAGCGTCGTGCCCCGGACGACGACCCCGCGGACCTGCAGCCGGTCGCTCTCCAGCAGCGGCAGGCCGTCCCGGTCCCGGACGCCGCGCGCCGGCACGCCGTAGTTGCCGAGCAGCGGGTAGGTGAACGTCAGGATCTGGCCGCGGAAGGACGGGTCGGTCAGCGACTCGGGGTAGCCGACCATCCCGGTCGTGAAGACGACCTCGCCGACCTGGCGCGTGCTCGCGCCGAAGCCGACGCCGTCGAACCGGGTGCCGTCCTCCAAAAACACCGTACCCGCGCGCGGGCGTTCGGGCGCTGCGGACGGCACGGGTCGAGGAACCCGACGCGCAACACGCGAGCGTCCGCCCATAACGGTTGCCGTCGCCGGTCCCGCGCGCGGGCGCCGGGAGCGTCGCGGCCCGGCCCCGGGGCCGTCAAATCCCCGCTCCCGGTGAGCGGGCATGCCCGGGTTCCCCCGCCTGCGGGAGCGGTACGACCTGGTCATCCTCGGTGGCGGGCACGCCGGCCTGCAGGCGGCGGCGAAGGCCGGCCTGCTGCGCCGGAGCGCGGCGGTGATCGACCGCGGGCCGAAGTACTCGCGCTCGTACTACGCGCCGAAGATGGACAACCTCCCGGGGTTCCCCGAGGGGATCTCCGGGCACAAGCTGCTCGACCAGCAGGTCAGCGCGGTCCGCGCGCTCTCCGAGTGGGTCGACTACTTCACGCCGGCGCGCGCCGG
>JASHYB010000153.1 GCA_030043255.1 Thermoplasmata archaeon
GTCGGCGTTCCGCAGCCGGTGCGGTAAGGGGTGGGGTCCCCGACGTGACCCCCGCCTCACGACCAGCGGCCGGGCGTACGAATGGACACGGGGGGATTTGAACCCCCGACCTCTGCTTTGCGAAAGCAGCGATCTTCCGCTGATCTACGTGCCCAACGGGGCGGGCGAGCGGCGGCCGAGTTTAACGGTTTGGTCGGCGAGCCTGACGCCGCCCGCGCGGGACAGCGCCTTAGGTGCGTCGCAGCAGGAGCTTCGTGTAGCGGGTCAGCTCGACCAGATGGTCGTGCAGGAACTTGCGCGCGGTCTCGTCGGTCAGCCGGCCGGCGTCGTCGAACTTCTGCGCGGCGAACGGCACGATGACCTCCGGCCGGTTGATGGGGAACATGTTCAGGAAGACCATGGACTGGCGCAGCTCGTACTGGGCCCGTGCCCCGCCGAGCATGCCGACGCTCGCGCTCACCAGGCCGGCCGGCTTGCCCTCCCAGGCGCTGTCCCCGCGGGGTCGGGAGGCCCAGTCCAGCACGTTCTTCTCCGCCGACGAGAGGCCGTAGTTGTGCTCGTTCAGCGCGAAGAGCACCGCGTCGGCGGCCCGGACCCTCTCCTTGAGACGGCGCACCGGCTCCGGGAGGCTCCCTTCGAGGTCCTGGTTGAAGACCGGGAAGTCGTGGATGTCGGCGATCTCCACGCGCACTCCTTCCGGGGCGACCTCCACCGCCGCCTTCAGCAGGCTCGTACTGTACGCGTTCTTCCGGAGGCTGCCGGGGATCCCGAGGACCGTCAGCTCGGCGACCGGTGCCATCGACCGGGCAGCGACCCTCGCTAGTTAACACCGCTCCGCACGGTCCGGACCGCTGGCGGGGAACGGGCCCCGGCCCGGCCGCTACGCGACCGCGCTGACGGTCCCCGGACCGCTCGAGCCGCTCGATCCCCCGACCGTGGGCGAGGCGGCCGTTGGCTCGGCCGGCGTGGGGCCGGAAGGTGGGGACTTCCCGCCCCCGCCCTTCTGGTAGGTCGAGCGACGCGCCGGGCAGATCGCGTGCGCGTCCGCGTCGTAGCGGAACAGGTCGGCGTAGCGGCCCCAGTTGACGATGTTCTGCTCCGCCCCGTCGCTCTTCGCGGTAGTGAAGGAGATGATGTGGCCGAACTCCTCGTCCGACAGCCGGTGCTCGGGGCTCGCCTCGAGCGCCCGCAGGATCGTCCGGAACAGCGGGGTCTTCTTCAGCTGCTCCCGCACGATCGCCTTGCGCTCGCGGATCGACGCGGCGACGAGCTTGCGGCCGAGGTCGGTAAAGGTCGCCCGGCCGTCGGAGACCTTGACGAACTGCAGCAGCTGGGCGTACTCCAGCGACGGGAAGATTTCGTCGATCTCCAGGTCCAGGTCGTCCGCCAGCCGCGCGACGTCCTCAGCGCCCTTGTGGTCGTTGAGCAGGACGAGCAACCCGAGCATCTCGGTGGGGCTGCCCTTCGGGTAGGTGGTCGCCACGGGAGCGGGGTCGTCTCCTTGCCCGAGAAGGGGCCACCGGGTTATAGCGACCCGGAGCCCGGCAGGATCCCGCCGGAGGGTGCGGCCGGGCCGGTCGGCGTCCCGCCCTCGGTGATGAGCGAGTAGACCCGGTCGGTCAGGTCGTAGAACGGTCCCGACTTGCGGTCCCGCGGACGGGGCAGCTCGACCGGGACCTCCGCCAGCACGTGGCCCGGGCGCCGCGACAGGACGACGACGCGGTCGGCGAGCTGGATCGCCTCCTCGATGTTGTGCGTGACGAGCACCACCGCTTCCGGCGGCAGCTGAGGGTCACGCCAGAGCTGCAGCACCTCCTCCCGCAGCCCCTCGGCGGTGAGCGCGTCCAGCGCGCTGAACGGCTCGTCCATCAACAGGACCGTCGGTTCGACCGCCAGCGCGCGCGCGAGGCCGACCCGCTGGCGCATGCCGCCGGAGATCTCGCGCGGGTAGGCCTCCTCGAAGCCGTCCAGGCCGGTGACGTTGACGTAGCGTTCGACCTGGGCGGCGATCCGCGGCGGGTCCCAGCCGAGCGCCTCCAGCCCGAAGGCGACGTTCTCGTTGACCGTCAGCCACGGGAACAGGGCGAAGCTCTGGAAGACCATCGCCATCCCGCCGACGACCCCGTCGACCGGCCGGTCGCGGAAGTAGATCGAACCGGAGCTCGGCCGGTCGAGGCCCTGGATCAGCCGCAGCAGCGTCGACTTGCCGCAGCCGCTGGGGCCGACGATCGCCAGGAAGTCCGAGTCCTTCACCTCGAAGGAGATCCCCTGCATGATCGGGATCGACCCGTGCCGGGTCGGGAACGCCTTGCTGACGTTCTCCAACCGGATGATCGCCATCCCGCCCTCTCCCGCCGGCTAGTCGTACCGGTAGCGCTCGACCGCCCGGCGGTAAAGCGGCTTCCATAGCAGCTCGTTGATGGCGATCACCGCCGCGACGAGCGTCAGCAGCGCCGTCGCCATCAGGGCGTCGCCCGAGGCGCCGAGCGCGTTGCCGATGTCGATCAGCTGGCCGATGCCGAGGACGGAGAGCTGCTGGCCCCGGCCGAGGTCGAGGTACTCCGCCACGATCAGCGTGTTCCAGCCGCCGCCGAAGGCGGTGATCGAGCCGGTGATCAGCGCGGGGAAGATCCCCGGCAGCAGGACCCGTCGGAAGAAGTCGCGGCCCCGGACCCCGTAGGCCCGCGCCGCCTCGACCAGGTCCGGCGGCAGCGAACGGACCCCGGACAGGATGTTGAAGAACAGGTACCAGAGCATGCCGGTCATCAGCATCAGCACTGCCGCCCCTTCGGGGGTCAGGTACGGGATCAGGACGAAGATGATCACCGGGAACAGCGCGGTCGCTGGGAACGA
>JASHYB010000154.1 GCA_030043255.1 Thermoplasmata archaeon
GCTACGGCTACGCGTCGTTCACCACGCCGTCGACGGTGGGCTACTACGAGTTCTTCTGCTGGGAGCCCGGCCACCTCCAGGAGGGGATGTGGGGGATCGTCGCCTTCGGCGAGCCGGTGCCGTCGAACATCAGCCTCGGGGGCGGGACGCCGGGCGCCGGCCTCGCCGTCTTCATCATCGTCGGCACCATCGTCACCCTCACGGTCCTCGCGATCGTCCTGGGGTTCGTCGTGGGCAAGCGCCGGGGCTCGGAGTTCGAGATGCCGCCCGAGCGGCTCGGCTATCCGGAGCCGCCGGCCGCCGGGGGGACCCCCGCCGCCCCGCCGAAGAACCCCCCGACTCCGCCGTCGAGCCCGCCGGGCTAGCGGCAACCTCGGCGCTGAGCAAGGTTCAAGAACTCGGGTCGGTATGACCTACGAACCTCGTAGTAGGTTCGGAGAGACCGGATGGCGTGGGGGACCCCGAATCGGGAGCGTCGCGTACTGAAGGCCGGCCACTCGTCGATCGCGGTCACCCTGCCGAAGCCGTGGGCGGAGGCGATGCACCTGCGGCCCGGCGACCTGGTGGTCTTCGACCAGAACGACGACGGCACCCTGTACCTCAAGCCGGCCCCCGCCCCGGGGGCGACGAACGTCTCGGCGCCGTACCTGGTCCAGGCGGCGTCGTTCGACACGGACGGGGTGCTGGAGCGGCTGATCGTCGGCGCCTACCGAGCCGGGCACGATGCGATCGAGATCCGCACGGAAACCGCGCTCGGCCCCGAGCGCGTGGAGGAGGTCGTCGAGGCGGCCCGAGGACTGCTCGGCGTCTCCGTCGTCGCCCAGGAGCCGAACCGCGTCGTGCTGCAGAACTTCATCGACCCGTCCAAGTACGGGCTGCCGCAGCTGGTCCAGCGGATGCGGATGATTCTGGTCGCGTTCCTGGACGAGATGCAGGAGGTCGTCCGCCGCCGCTCGCGCAGCCGCCGCCGCTCCAACCTGGAGGAGGAGGCGAAGAAGGTCCTCTCGCTCCTGGTGCGCCAGCTGTTCCTCGCCAGCCGCGACTGGTCGCTCGCCCGGCGCATCGGCAGCCCGGACCCGCGCCAGCTATTGGAGTGGCGCGTCGTGGTCCACGCGCTGGAGGAGCTCTCCTCGTTCTACGCCGAGGCGCTTTCGCTGCTCAACGCGGAGGCGGACAAGCTCGGGCCGGAGACGACCGCCGCGCTGGCCGCGCGGCTGCCCGAGCTGCAGGCCCGGCTGAAGGACGTCGTCGACGCCCTGATGCACCGCTCCCTCGAGCGCGCGTGCGAGGTCTACGAGCACGGTGTGAACGACGAGCACGAGCCGTCCGACTCGCGGCGCTCGCTCGCGCCCTCGCGGGGACCGGCGTCGGCGCGGCTCGCGCGCCACCTGCTCGAGCGGGCGAACCTGAGCCTCGACCTGCTCGCCGAACTGGCGATCGACCGGGCCGTGGCCGGCGGGGCCGAGACGATGCTGGTCGAGGCGGCCTGAGCCGGTCCGACCGTCAGCAACGGACCGACCGGCTCATCCCGGGGGGCCGGACGAGGGTTCCTCGCGCGGTGCCGGGTCGCTCGTCGAGCCCGATCCGGGGCGGACGACCGGCATGCCGAAGTACGGCGCCTCGGGAGTGGGGGGCCGTCGGGGCCTCCGTCCTCGTCCCGACGTGAACCGGCCGGCAACGAAGGGCAGCACCCCGACCAGGACGCCGACGATCAGGAGCCCCTCGTACCCCGGCAGGCCGAACCATCCGACCCCGAAGGGCGGCGAGGCGGGTTTCCAGAAGTTGATGCCCACCTCGACGTTGAAGTCGTCGATGAGCAGCTGGCCCCTCGCCGGCTGCTCCGCGTAGGAGCGGCCTGCGGAGATGCTGTAGCTTACCGGACCGTTCGGTCGCTCGAAGAGCAGGGAGAGCCCCTGCGTC
The DNA here is from genome assembly GCA_030043255.1 of Thermoplasmata archaeon. Taxonomy (GTDB): domain Archaea; phylum Thermoplasmatota; class Thermoplasmata; order Lutacidiplasmatales; family UBA184; genus Lutacidiplasma. Next base: position 1,921 of record JASHYB010000154.1, read on the forward strand.
GACTGCGTCCTGCCGCCGAGCGTCACCTGCCAAGTCGTGCCGACGGGCAGCCCCTCCTCGTAGAACAGGACGTCGTACGCCTGGCCGGAGGTGGTCGCGAAGGAGACCTCCACGCCGGGCGACTCGTTGGAGTTCGCCAGCTCCACCTCGCCGGACGGTGACGGGGCGAGGTAGCCGGCCGCCGTGGCTACCGAGTAGACGTAGGTGCCGGCCGGGAGCAGGAACGTGACGGTCTGGGACGGTTGCACCGGCGCGAAGGGGATCAGGCTCCCGTTCGTGTCGTCGAACTCGAGCAGGTCGTTCCCCCCGAGGCCTTCCTGCGTCTGGAGCACCAGGGAGGCGGTCGCCGGGTCGTAGAGCACGCCCCAGGCTGCGGTCGGCGAGCCCGGCGAGCCGGCGGCGACGCTGCGGTTCAGCGAGCCGTTCGCCGCGCTGACGACGCTCACGTTCTCGCCGTCGATCACGACGACGGTGTTGTGCGCGGGGTCGAAGGCCAGCCCGCTGACGGGCGAGCCGAGCTCGGTGCTCTGCGTGACGTTGTCCGTGCGGTCGGAGATGCCGCTCAGGTTCGTGCCGCCGCCCGCGAACATCAGGTCGTCGGCGGGGGCGTAGGCGAAGGCTGCGACGGGGTAACCCACGGGGACGGTCGCGACCCGCTCGGGAGTCCCCCGGGCCCCGTACACGGAGACGTTCGAGCCGTCGGCGACGAACAGCTGGTCGGTCCCGTTGTCGAAGGCGATCGCGGTAGGCGTGCCGGTCAGGTCGACGCTGCTGACGACCTGGTACGTGCTGTCGTTGATGCCGACCAGGATCGCGCCCACCGAGGCCGTGGCCAAGGCGAAGACCTCGTGCTGGAGGGGGTCGACCACCAGACGGTAGGCCGGCACCGAGAGGTTGGCGATCCACGTCCCGGCGGGGGAGAGGACGGTGAGGTTGCCGGGGCTGGCGCCGGCGACGAAGAGTTCCGCGTCGTCGGGGTCGTAGACGACCGCGACGGGTTGCCCCAGGACCGGGATCGACCCGAGCATGGTACCGTTCCTGGCCGACACCTCGGCGAGAAACCCGTCCTCGCCCGGCTGCGGGGGGAGCGGGAGGCCCGCTCCTGCCGTACGGAGAACGTACTCCGCGACGATCAGCTCGTCGGCCACGCTGTCGTAGCTGACCGACGCCACGCTCGCGAAGGTCCCGTTGAGCTGCGAGGAGCTCGCCCGTACCTGGTTCCCCGAGCCGGCCGGCCCTTGGACGGAAACGCGCCACCAGGTCGACTCCGGGAGTCCGTCCGCCTGGAAGTGCAGGGGGTAGGCCCAGCGGAAGACCACCGAGAACGTGCAGGGGCCGGTCAGGTTCACGGAGGTGAGGTTGGGGGCGTTGGGCCCGGTGACGTTGACGGCCGCGTAGCCGGCCGGCGGACGGATCGCGAGGACGTACGTCCCGTTGGTCTCCACGAACCGCAGGATCGGGTCGAGCGTCCCGTTCGACGGGTAGACGGTGGAGTTCTCCGTGACGTTCCCGAGCGTCAGGCCGTAGGACGCGTTCCCGGGCAGGCCGGAGGCGTCGAAGACGACCTCGTAGCCGGCCGAGGCCGGGAGCGGTACCGTCCGGACCACGAAGGGAGCTCTCGGACCCGCGCGCAGCTCTTCGCCCGGGAACGCCGGCCCCTGCCCCCGACCGGACGACGCGGCCACGTTGAGGCCGGAGGCCGAGCGCGGGAGCACCACGGCCATCAGGAAGACCGCCAGGAGCACCGTGACCTCCGGACGGCGCGACCCGCCGGGCGAAGGCCGGACGGTGCGGAGCCCGGCTCTCGTCGGCACGGCGCCCCGGGACCGGAACCCCCGACGTTATAGGTTTGGGGGCGCCGGGGCGCCGTCCTGCCCTTATGTGGCCCGGGTCCGGACCGTTCGCACGGGTCGGGTCTCCCGGTACGAACGCCATATCGTCCGACCCTCGGTGCTTCGCCGAGGACGGCGATGTTCGACTCCATCGATGACTGGCTCATCATCGCGGTCGTGGCGGGGATCCTGTTCTACGGCTCGAGCAAGATCCCGCAGCTCGCCCGCAGCTTGGGCCGGTCGGTTGG
>JASHYB010000155.1 GCA_030043255.1 Thermoplasmata archaeon
GCGTACGCGGGGCGGTAGAGGAGGCCGCGGAGCCAGCCGTCGAGGTCCTTCGGCCGCTCCACGCGGGCGAAGCCGCGGTCGAAGAGCTGGGCGGCGACCGCCGCCGCGGTGCGGACCTCGGCCTCCAGCACGTCCTTCTGCAGCGGGAACAGCAGCCCCAGGGCGCGCTGCTCGTCGGTGACCTGGTCGGCGATGGCGTGGGCCGCGACGACGAACGACTCGTCCGTCACTCGGCGCGGGTTGGTGGCGTACACGGCGAGGCCGACCGCCGGGTAGACGTAGAAGTTGTTCGCCTGCCCCGGCAGGTAGGTCTTCCCGTCGTAGACGACGGGCGGGAACTGTACCCCCGCGGCGTAGAGCGCCCGGCCCTTCGTCCAGCGGTAGGCCTGCTCGGGGGTGCACTCGGCCTTCTCCGTCGGGTTCGAGAGCGCGAAGATGATCGGCCGTTCGACGCCGCGCGCCATCGTCTCGATGACCGGCTGCGTGAAGGCGCCCCCGACGGTGCTGACCCCGATCAGCACCGTGGGCCGGACGTCCTCGACGACCTGGCGCAGGTCCTGGCTGGGCGCGTGGGGGTGCGCGTAGAGCCGCTGCTCCCCGAGCAGGTCGGGGCGGGACGGCTCCAGGAGCCCGTGGATGTCGAACATCCAGATGCGGCGACGGGCCTCCTCCTCGGAGAGCCCCTCGCCCTGCATCGCCGCCACGATCATCCGGGCGTTCCCGAGGCCGGCCGAGCCCGCGCCGAGGAACAGGACGGTCTGCTCCCGGAACTTCTGCCGCAGGATCCGGAGCGCGTTGAACAGCCCGGCCACCACGATGCTGCCGGTGCCCTGGATGTCGTCGTTGAAGCAGGACACTCTCTCCTGGTACCGGGCCAGGAAGCGGACGGCGTCCGTCCCGCGCCAGTCCTCGAAGTGCAGGCAGCAGTTCGGGAAGAGCTGCTGCACCGCCTCCACGAACTCGTCGACGAAGGCGGTCATCGCGTCGTCCGACGGACGGTGCTGACGCAGCCCGAGGTAAAGCGGGTCGGCGAGCAGCGCCGCGTTCTCCGTCCCGCAGTCGAGCAGGATCGGCAGCAGCGCCTCCTGCGGCACCGCGGCGCAGGCCGTGTAGAGCTGCAGCTTGCCGATGGGGATGCCCATGCCGTTGGCCCCGAGGTCCCCCAGGCCGAGGATGCGTCCGCCGGTGCTCACGCAGATGACGCGGACGTCCCGGACCGGCCAGTGCGAGAGGACCTCCCGCACGCGGCCCTGGTGCCGGAGGGAGACGTACATCCCTCGGGGCCGCCGGTAGAGGTGGCCGAACTTGAGGCAGGCGTAGCCGACCGTGGGGTCGTAGAGGATCGGCAGGAAGTAGGCCGGGTCGGCCATGACGACGCGGTAGAACAGCGTCTCGTTCGTGTCGGCGAGCTGGTTGAGGTAGATGTACCGCTCCAGGTCGTCCGGCTTACCGGCGAGCTGCTGGCGCACCCGGTCGGCCTGGCGGTCGAGGGTCTCGACGGCGGAGGGCAGCAGCCCCTCAAGACCGAGCGCGGCGCGTTCCCCGTCGGAGTACGCCGTCCCGTGGTTGAGGTTCGGCGCGTTGAGGAGCTCGATCCCGCGCAGCGGCCTCGGCGACGAAGGTTCCGGCGGCTTCGGCATGCTTCCCCCCGACGGGCCGCCTCGGGCTGCCGGGCCCTCCAGCCGACCCGGGGCCGGATGCTCGGGCGGGGATAAAGTGCCTCGTCACGCCGGCTCCCGCGGAGCTGGTCGCGAGCCGCGAGGGCGCTACGTTCCGCGCGTCGTGCCCTGAGCCTGGGCGGCCAGCTGGTTCCGCGCGGCCTGGGCGATGTCCGCCCCGGTGTTCGCGTGGCCGGCGATGCCCCATCCGCCGTCCGGGGATTCGGTGATGAGCACCCAGGTGCGCTCGGCCAGCGAGGGATCCCCGGCGGCCTTCGCGACGAGGTCGGTCAGCTCCCGCACCACCCCGATCTGCTTTTCGCGGTTCAGCACCCCCACCGGCGTGAGCACCTGCACGCGAACGTAGTTGCTGTCGCCGTCCACGTTCGAGAGCGAGCCGGCGGGCAGGTCGTGGACGAACGCCGCCGTGTTCTGGCGGAACAGCGGCAGCGGAGGAACCTTCTCCCAGCGCATGACGGCGGCGGCCAGCTCGCGCGCCAGGGCGTGTCGGTCCGCGAAGGTCCCGGCGGCGGCGTACACATCGATCATCGGCATGGACGGCCCCCCCGGCCGCGACTATGACGACCGTCATATAGTTGCCGACCGATCGTCCGTGCGTCAGACCGCCCGCGGTCCGACGCTGCGCCGCATCGTGGAGGTCAGGACCGTATGGCCCAGGACAGCCGGGAGAGGATGCTGGCCAGCGCCGCCTCCCTCCTCGGCGTCCGGGGCCTGAGGGCCACCTCCTTCACCGAGGTCCTGCGGGACAGCGGAGCGCCGCGCGGGTCCATCTACCACCACTTTCCCGGGGGCAAGCGCCAGCTCGCGGCGGACGCCCTGCGTCGCACCTCCGAGCAGATCCTGGCCTACCAAAGGACATGCCGGGCCGACACCGCCGCAGGGGTGTTGGAGCACTTCGTGGAGCTGTTCCGCCGCTCGCTCAGCTCGTCGGCGTGCCGGGCGGGCTGTCCGGTGGCGGGGGTCGTGATCGACACCACCAGTCCCCGGGACCCGCTTCGGGAGATCGCCCGCGCCAGCTTCCGGTCCTGGATCGCGCTCCTGACCGAGCAGCTCGTCAACGTCGGGACCGCCCGCCGCGACGCCCGCTCGCTGGCCGTGACGACCCTCGCGTCGGTGGAAGGAGGGCTGGTGCTCTGCCGGGCCGAGGGCACCGTGGCTCCGCTGGAGGCGGTCGCCCGGCAGCTCCGTGCCTTGGCCTCGTCTCCCCCGCTCAGGAGCCGCCGCCCTCGACGGCCCGCCGCCGGGCGAGCTCCTCCTGGCAGGCGGCGTGGTTGAGGCGGGCCGCGACCGCGATGACCGCGACCAGCGCGATGCCGGTGGCCAGCAGGTACGCGAGGGCGTAGCCGGCGCTGAGCGAGCTCGTGCGGGCGGTCCAGGCAGCCGCGACGCTCGCCAGCACCGCGAGGCCCACCGCGGCCCCCATCTGCTGGGCGGTGTTGAGCAGGCCGGTCGCGAGCCCCTGCTCCGAGCTGGCGACCCCGCTCGTCGCCCCGATCGCCGCGGCCGGGAGCGCCAGCGCGATGCCGCCGGCCGTCAGGACTTGGCCGGGGAACACGTTGGCCAGGTAACTGCCGCTCGCCGAGAGCTGGGCGAACCAGAGCTGGCCGGCGGCGATCAGGCCCAGTCCGAGCAGCAGGGTCCACTTCACGCCCAGGCGGCCAATCGCGCGCCGGGTCAGGAGCGTCGAGACCGCCACCACGGTCGCCGTCGACGGGATCACGGCGATCCCCGTCAGGAGCGGGGAGAACCCCAGAACGCGCTGCAGGTAGAGCGAGACGAAGTAGACGTACGAGACGATGACCACGCCGACCAGGGCCGTCGCCCCGACCGAGGCCCGGTGCGTGGCGGGGCGGAAGTAGGCGAACGGCAGCATGGGGGAGCTCACCCGGCGCTCGACCGCGACGAACAGCACCGCGAGGGCCCCCGCCGCGACCAGGGCCGCGAGCGTGGGCAGCGAGGCGAAACCGCTCTCCTGGCCGCGGCTCAGGCCGTAGATCAGGGCGGCGCCGCTGGCGGTCACCAGCACCGCGCCGGCCACGTCCAGCTTCGGGCGTCCGAACGTGCTGTCGCGCGGGATCACCCGGCGGATCAGCAGCGCGAGCACCACGACGATCGGCACGTTCACCAGGAAGATCGACCGCCAGCCGACGAACTGGACGAGGATGCCCCCGGCGACGACGCCGGCCGTCGCGCCGGCGGCGGTCGCGGCCTGGAACAGGCTCATCGCCCGGTTCCGGGCCGGCCCCTCGGGGTTGGCGGCCGCGAGCAGGGCGAGCGCCGACGGCGAGACCAGCGCCGCCGCGGCGCCCTGGGCGAGCCGGGCGCCGATGAGCATCGCGGGGGACAACGAGAGCCCGCAGACCAGCGACGCGATCCCGAAGGCCCCGAGCCCCAGCTCCAGCAGGCGGCGACGGCCGAGCAGGTCGCCGAGCCGCCCCCCGAGGAGCAGCAGCGAGCCGAACGTCAGCGCGTAGCCGGTGACGATCCACTGCAGCTCGGCCGGCGCGAACCCCAGCTCGCGCTGGATGGTGGGGAGCGCGATGTTGACGATGCTGAAGTCCAGCTGCAGGACGAACTGCGCCGCGCAGGCCAATCCAAGGGCGGTGATCACCCCCGCACGACGCAGGCTCGCGCGGCTCGCAGGGGAGACCGCCTGCCCCGACGTCGTCATCCAGCCCCAGGCCCCGGCGTCGACCTCACCCCGAGCGGAAAGCGTTCCCGGTCGGTCCCACGATCGCGGCGCGGCCGAGGGCGGCCTGCCCTTCTGCCGTCCGAGAGACGCAGCGCCGCCCTGCGCGCGATGGAATCCTTATCACGCCCCCGCCCCCTCACGGCGCATGTCCAAGACCGCGGGAGGCAAGCCGGCGATCCTGCAGGCGGGGGTCAAGGCCCCGCACTTCACCCTGAAGAGCACTCCGGACCAGAGCGTGGCGCTCAGCGACTTCGTCGGTCGACCGGTGGTGCTGGCGTTCTACCCTGCCGACTGGAGCCCGGTCTGCTCCGACCAGATGGGGCTCTACTCGCAGGTGATGCCCGAGTTCAAGAAGTTCAACGCGGAGGTCCTCGGCATCTCCGTCGACGGCATCTGGTCGCACCTGGCGTTCTCGAAGGACCGGCGGCTGAGCTTCCCGCTGCTCGCCGACTTCGAGCCGAAGGGCGCGGTCTCCAAGGCCTACGGGGCGTTCGAGCCGGCGACCGGCGAGTCGGCCCGGGCCCTCTTCGTGATCGACAAGAAGGGGGTCATCCGCTGGAGCTTTCTCTCCCCGGACGGCGTGAACCCGGGGGCCGACGGCATCCTGTCGGCCCTCGAGCAGCTGGAGTGAGCCGGGGTGTCGAAGACCTACCTGCCCCCGCGCCTCACCCTGGCCGTCGGGGAGCGCGACCACGCGGAGGGGCCGCCGGACGCCCGGCTGGTGCTCGTCGAGTACGGCGACTACCAGTGCCCGTACTGCGGCGCCGCCTACCCGGTGGTCAAGCGGGTCCAGAGGGAGCTCGACGGGCGGCTGCGGTTCGTCTTCCGGAACTTCCCGATCACCAACGCGCACCCCCGGGCCGAGTGGGCCGCGGAGACCGCCGAGGCGGCCGCCGCGCAGGGACAGTTCTGGCCGATGCACGACTTCCTCTACGAGAACCAGCGGCTGCTGGAGGACGAGCGGCCGTTCGCGCAGCACGAGGCGAAGCTGGGGCTCGACGTGGCCCGACTGGCCCGCGAGGTCGCCGGGCGGGCGTACGCCGAGCGCATCGAGGAGGATTTCCTGAGCGGCGTCCGCAGCGGGGTCAACGGCACCCCGACCTTCTTCATCAACGGGGTCCGCCACGACGGTCCCGCCGAGGTCGGCGCCCTGGTCGGGGCCCTGACGCAGGCGGCAAGGTCCGCGAAGAGCTGAACCGGCCCGCCGGGGATCGTCGACCTACCGGGCGACCCCGCGCAGCTCCCCACCCTCACGTCCGTCAAATAGCGGCTGCGGCCTCCGCGCGGAGGGACCCACATGGACGCGCGCGTGCACCAGGTGACGATGGTGGTGCGGGACCAGGCCGCCTCCTTGGAGTTCTACGTCAAGAAGGTCGGCTTCGAGACCAAGACCGACTTCACCTCGCCCGGGGGCTCGCGATGGGTCTCCGTCGGCCCGCGCGGGCAGGACCTAGAGCTCGCGCTGTTCCAGCTCGGCTCGGCGGTCGACCCGACCCAGCGGCAGTGGGCGCAGGGATGGGCCCCGGCGAAGGCGCCCCCCATCGTCCTGCGGGTGAGCGACTGCAAGGCCACCTACGAGGAGCTGCGCGGCCGCGGCGTGGTCTTCGTCCAGCCGCCGGTCGAGTACCCCTGGGGGATCTCGGCGACGTTCGGGGACCCGGACGGGAACCTCTTCTCGCTCCACCAGCCCCCGGCCTCCCGGGCCTGGAGCTGAGCCGTCGGTCGGGGTCGACCGTGGCCCCCTCGCCGGTCGAAGCCGGCCCGCGGGCACAAGCCTTCTAAGTACGACCCCGGTGCGGGCCTGTCCGGGACCCGCTCAGGATGGCCGACACCGCAGAACCGAAGATCGTCGTGAGCGCCGGCGGGCCGTACCGGGTGACCGGCAAGGTCCCCCTCGCGGTCCAGGTGATCACCCCGAACGCCAAGGGAGAGTCCTGGGAGTGGGTCGAGGGCCGACACTTCGACGTCGAGTCCGAGTACCTGCTGTGCCGGTGCGGGCAGTCCTCTAGCAAGCCGTTCTGCGACGACAGCCACCTGAGGGTCGGCTTCGAAGGGAAGGAGACCGCCTCCCGGCGGCCGATCGAGCGCCAGTCCGAGCATTTCGACGGCCCGACGCAGCTGCTCAGCGACGCGGAGGAGCTCTGCGCCTTCGCGCGGTTCTGCGACCCCGGGGGCAAGATCTGGGCGCTAATCGAGCGGACCGACCGTCCCGAGGTGCGCGAGCTGGTCGTCCGCGAGGCGGCCCACTGCCCGTCGGGCCGGCTGGTCCTGCGGGAGAAGGCGACCGGCCAGGTGACCGAGCCGTCCCTTCCGCCGTCCATCGGGGTCGTGGAGGACCCCGTGCTCGGCTGCAGCGGCCCCCTTTGGGTCCGGGGCGGCATCCGGGTCGAGTCGGCCGACGGCAAGCCCTACGAGCGCCGCAACCGGCTGACGCTCTGCCGCTGCGGCGCCTCCACCAACCTGCCGTTCTGCAACGGGAGCCACGCCTCGATACGGTTCCAGGACGGGCTCGGCCGATGAGCGCTCCTCCCGGCGCGCCCCCGCACCGGTCCGGTACGCCGGCGGGCCGTCGGGGAGACCCCGAACGGACCGTCCCGGTCGCCGACCGGGACCACTGCCTCGGACCGGTCGACGCCCGCTCCACCCTCGTCGAGTACGCCGACTACGAGTGCCCGGATTGCGCCGAGGCGGAGACCGCGGTCAAGGAGGTGGTCCGCGAGCTGGACGAGGAGCTCTGCTTCGCGTTCCGGAACTTCCCGAACGCCACGGCCCATCCGAACGCCGTCGGCGCGGCGGAGGCCGCCGAGGCGGCGGACCAGCAGGGGAAGTTCTGGCTGATGCACGACCGGCTGTTCCAGCACCAGGCCGAGCTGTCCGAGG
>JASHYB010000156.1 GCA_030043255.1 Thermoplasmata archaeon
GACGGGTCGGCCCGACTGCCGTTCCTGATCCTGCCGACCGGCGCGACGCTCAAGCCGGTCTTTCGCCAGCGCCAGCTCTGGGTCGGATGCCTCGACACCGTCTCGCAGCCGATCGGAACGCGGGAGGACCCCGCCGCGGACGGTCGTCTCGACTTCCGCTCCGACCGGATGGTCGAGCGGGGCAGCTACGCGACCGACCTGCTGCCGGCCGTCAGCCCCTACCTCCCGGAGCTTGCCGGCCCGGCGGCCCGCCTGGAAAGCGGTTGGGGCGGCTACTACAGCTTCAGCCCGGACGGGCTACCGGTCATCACCGAGGAACCGTACGGGGTACTCTACGTTGGCGGGGACTCCGGCAGCGGGATCATGAAGGCGGATGCCGTCGGCCGCCTCGTAGCGGCCCGCTGTTCGGGCCAGGACCGGGCGACCCTGTTCACCGGGGAGAGCTACCTCGTCGATCGACTCTCCCTCGTTCGTCGGAACGTCACGCAGGAGCGCATCATCCTCTGAGAGGACGACGTCCGCCGGATAGGGCACGACCGGCCCCACGCCGCTTCCGCGCCGGGCGCGAGCGGCGCTCAGACCGGTGGCCGCCGGAGGCAGCTCTTCGGGAGCGAGGCGGAACCGTACCGGGGGCCCGGAGCGCCGCTTCCGACCGGACGAACGCGGCGGGGGCGCCGAGCAGCCAGAAGATGTTGCCGTCCGGGTCGGCGAATTTGGCGCTGGCGCCCCAGGTCTGCCGTTGCAGCGGCTCCGGAAACTCCACGCCGGCGGCCCGCATCTTGAGGACGAGCTGCTCGAGGTCGTCGGTCATGAAGGCGATGCCCGAGTTGCCCGGTTCGACCGGGGCGATCCCTTCGCAGAGATGCAGGACGAACCGGTCCCCCGGCGGAGCGACCATCAGCGCGTGGCCGCTGCCCCCGACCGTATGGACGGCGAACCCCAGTTTCTCGTTCCACCAGCGTGCCGAGGCCGCCGCGTCCGACACGACCACCGCGAGATCCGCCAACGCGATCATCTGCGCACCGCGGGCGCGAGGTCCCTGGGCCCTCCTAAAGCGCCCGCGGGGGTGATGGAACGGTGCCGGACGACCGGCCCGAGCCGCCCCCGCCGTCCCGGGAGGGACGCGAGGGCCCGGCGGGAGGTCAGTCGGTCCGGTTCGAGAGCAGGAACTCGTTGCCGTCCGGATCGGCGATCGCCGCCCGGACGAAGCTGCCGATCGCCGACTCGACCACGGTCGGCTCCACCGTCACGGTCCCGCCGCGGCGCGCGATCTCCTGGCAGGCGGCGGCCGGGTCCGCGCACCGGAAGACGAGGCCGGAGACGGTGCCCGGCTCGCGTCCCCCCTCGTTCGGTCCCTGGACGTGCATGGTGAGCAGGGTGCTGGTCCCCGGCAGCGCGAACACGACGCGGTTCGCCCGCTCGTCGAACAGCAGTTCCTTCAGGCCGAGCACGTCGCGGTAGAACCCGCGGGACCGTGCGGCGTCCCGGATGTGGATCGTGACGGCGTGCAGTCCGGCGACGATCTCGGGCATGGCGATGCCGTAGTTTCCCGGCGCGAGTTAACCCTTCGCCCGGGCCCCCCGGCGGCGGCCCGTACGACGCCCGAGGGCGGCTCCCCGAGCCCTTCGCCGTGGAACCCTAGTTTTATGGACCCCTGCCACGAGCGACGGAGGATGTCGCCGCGCTCGGTCCTCGTCGTGCTCGTCGCCGTGCTGATGGTCGCCAGTGTGTTCGCGGGGGGCCTCGGCACGGTCCTGGCGCACCGCGGAGGCTCCTCCGCGGCCGCCCCGGCGGTCGCCTCCCCGTCCGTCAGCACCCTCACCTACGAGGTGTACGACGGCTACGGGAGCCCGTCGGTCACGTTCTATCCCGGTCAGGTCCGCACCGGCTCGCTCTTCTTCTACGTCGCGGACTCGGACACCAGCGACAAGAACGTCAACATCACGCTCACCGACCCGAACGCGACCCGCGACGGGATCCCGACCCCCGCGTTCCAGTACGAGGCGACGCTCAACGCCACCACCCACTCGTACGACTCCTACACGGCCAGCGTCGGCTACGCCTTCCCCGCCTCGATCCCGTACAGCGGCGGCTGGAACCTCAACTTCTCGGCGTCGGCGACGGACTACGTCGACGTGACCGTCTTCGTCTACGTCTACTACGTCGACCTCACCAGCTCGGTGTTCGGCTCGACCCTGCCCGGGCAGCCGTACCAGCTGTTCTGGAACCTGACCAGCGAGAGCAACGACGCGAGCTTCTACACCCACGCCACGAACGCCTACGTCAGCGGGACGTACTACGGCAACGGCACCGGCCAGCCGCTCTTCACCCACCCCCGGGACGTTCCGTTGACCGGCGTGAGCACCGGCTACGGCGTCTACAGCGGGGTCGTGCCGGCGAACGCCACCCCGGGGGACGACCTCGAGTTCACGGTCTGGGCGACCGCGATCATCGGCGGCGTCCAGGTGGAGAACGACAGCGAGAGCCTGTACATCGCCGTCGGCACCCTCGATCTGGAGGCGGCCGGCCTGACGGAGGCTCCGCCGTTCTGTGACCTGTACGACGAGGGGGGCTTCGGTACCGGCACCACGCTGGCGGGATGCGTGGAGGCCGGTTCGCTCTACCGGTCCCACGTCACACCGATCGCCGGGCTGCCGGTGACCGTCGGCTACTGGAACGGGACCGCCAGCGTGACGCCGACCGGGGCGCCGACCTCGTTGACCACCAACGCCTACGGGGAGGCGGTGTTCACGTTCGTCGCCAGCTCGCCGCCGTTCGTGGTCTCCACGCGCACCACCGTCTTCAACGCGGTGAACTACTCGGTCCACGCTCCGGGCGCGGACGCGCTCGGCTACCATTGGACCCAGTACGCGAACCTGACCTGGTACCTCGTGCCGGCCGCCCCGCAGTTCGCCGTCGTCAACGTCACGCTGGACCGCTCGCAGTACTTCGAGGGCCAGACCGCCCACGTCTCCTGGTCGATCCACAGCTCCAACGCGAACCTGACCGGACCGGTCGACCCCGTCAGCTGGACGGTGTTCACGGGCACCGGGACCCTGAACATCACCCCGATCGGCGGCACCGCCCAGAGCGGCACCTTCACGGTCCCGGTGACGAGCGCCATGGTCTCGGGAGGCTACTTCGGGGTCGCCGTCGTGGCGGCGAACGTGTCGGCCTCGTTCTCCGGGACCGCCTTCGCCAACGTGCTGGGTCCCGAGCTGCTGCTGACGTCGCCGAGCGACTACTACACCGCCGGCTCGACGGTCTCCGTGACCGCGGTCCTGCTGGGCGCGCCCGGCGCGGTGATCAGCTACCAGGCGATCGGGACCTGGTACGATTCGTCGTCGGGGAACCTGTCGGTCGGGACCGTCACCAACGGTTCGGCGATCTCCGTGACGATCCCGTCCTCCGACCCTCCGGCCTACCTCTACGTCACCGCCTGGGCGACGCTCGACGGCGCCGCCGTCGCGGTGACGGGGCTGGACCTCGGCCTCGCCTTCGGCTACTCGGTGCAGCTGGGGGTGGCCACCCCGTCCAGCTACTCGGACGGCAGCTACCAGCCGGGCCAGACGATCTCGCTCTCCTACGCCATCGTCGCCCTGGACGGCGCCCCGGAGCCCGCGGTCGTCTCCTTCTACCTGGTCACCGTCGGCTACCCTCAGGCGCAGGAAATCAACAACGTCGGCCCGAGCGGCACCATCTCCTACACGATCCCGTCGAACGCGCCCCGGGGCTCGCTCCTCATCGCGATGGAGGCCGACACGGACCTCCAAGGAGAGTGCGTGCCGAACAACGAGTGCGAGGGGCTCGCCGTCGTGCCGATCAACCCGAGCCCGTCGGTGCTGAGCCTGGAGCTCGGCGCGGGGAGCGGCGTGACCGTCGGCTGGCTGATCGTCCTCGTGCTGGTCCTCGTGGTGGCCGCGGTCGGCGCGGTGCTGGTGCTGCGCGGACGGGCCCGCCGTGGCAAGGGCGGCAACCCCGGGCAGGGCAGCTCCTCGCCGCCGGAGTGGAAGCCCTCGACCGCGCCCGCGACGCCCTCGGGCGGGAGCCCGCCGGCGAGCCCGCCCTCGGGGGCGACGTAGTCCGAGCCGGCGGCCCCGCGCCTCGCCGGAGCGCCCTAGCCGGGCGGGCCGAAGATCAGCCGGGCCCCGGCGAGGTCGTAGGTGACCGCGAACCGGCCGAGCAGCTCCCGGCCGATGAGCCCGTCGTGGACGATCCGCTGGAAGATCGCCGGAGGGTCCGGCTGGGCCAGCGTCGGGTCCCCGGCCAGCCGGACCGGGCCCGACAGCGTCCCGGTGTAGCGCACGTAGCGGTGGCCGGTCTCGTCGACCCCTTCCCGGCGTTCCGCCCCGGAAGGGTCCGTCGGGATCCCCAGCTCGTCGCGGTACCGTTCGTGCAGGATCAGCTGGTCGGAGCCGGAGTCCACCTCCACGTGGGCGACGGAGCCGCTGGGCAGCAGCAGGTCGACGAAGACCTCGAGGCTCGGCCCGTCCCGACGGAGCTCCGCCGGGACGGCGGTGCCCCGGCGGACCCGGTCCTGGAGCGACGCGGCGTCCTCGAAGATCAGCTGGCCCCGGAGGTAGTCGACGGTCAACGGGATCCCCTCGAAGAACGTCAGCGCGAGGAAACCGTCGAGGCCCGGGAAGGCGGCGAGGTCGAAGACGCCGACGGTCGGACGGTCGAGGCGGCGCGAGCCGACGCTCAGGGCCTCGAGTCGGGTCAGCGGGACCACGATCGACTGACCGGACATCCGACGTCCGGTGTGGGAGCTCGCCCCCGGCGGATGCCCGAGCTCCTGGCCCAACCGCTCGGAGATCACGGTGAGGCCGATGCCCGTGTCGAACACGAAGCTCGCCGCCCGCCGATCGTCCAGCGTGGCCGCCACGGCGGTCAGATGACCGCCGACCAGGGTGAACGGCAGGGACTCGCTCATCGGGACCGAGACCGAGGTCGGCGCCCCGGGCGGGGCCGGCTCCCGCCGGCGAGCATCGCGTGGGCCGCTGAGCGGGCGGGCACGGCCGCTATCGGCGGATCCGACCGCGGTGGCCGGCCGTGCGCCCGGGCCTCGGGGCCAGCCCGCAGCGTCGCGCCAGCCGACGGTGCTCGGCCTCCGTCATCCACTCGGTCTTGAGGTAGGCGAAGAGCGAGCGCTCCGACAGGCCGATCCGCCGTCCCTCGTCGACGGTGAACCGGTAGGCCTCGATCTCCGACGGAGCGTCGACGTAACTGAGCTTCGGATAGAACAGCGGCTTGCCGTCGCGGAACTGCTTGACGTGGCGGAGCTCGTGGACCAGGTCGAGATAGACCGTCGCGAAGGGGCTGTCGTGCAGGTGGCGGGTGTTGATCAGCAGGTGACCGTCGACGTCGCTCGTGCCCATGTAGCCGAACCGGGTCGAGAAGAACTCCACCTTCTCGGCCCGCAGGATCTCGGCCGTACGCGGCCCGAACAGCTCGCGGATCGACGGGACCTTCTCGAAGCCCCGGAAGAACCGGGTGAACGGGTAGAGCTTCGTCGGGGCCTTGCGCTCGAGACGCACGCCGTACCGGACCTGGACCGTCATGGGGGTTCCCACCGCGCCTACCAGGGCCGAGTCTAAGCGGCTTCGGACGGGCCGTCGCGGCCCCGCCCCGAGCCGGTGAGAGTTGGCGGCCGCGCCGACGACGGGAGTCCGCGCCACGGGCGGCGAGGAACCTGCGGGTCTCCGCTGGGTCCGCTCGCGCCCGCCGGCCAAGCTCGACCAGCGGACGGCGATGCCGGTCGACGCGGAGGCCGGTCCCCCGTTCGGAGCAGGTGGGTCGAACCACGGTTCCCGGGGCGTCCAGGTCGGAGGGTAGCTCGTATCCCGACGGGGCCGCCGGCGCGGCCTCTCAGGGCTGCGGCGGGTGCCCAATCCTTCATGTGGTTGAAGTATATCCGCGGCCCCGATGCACTTGGTGAGGTCGCGGGCCCTCAGCTTGGCTCCGTTGGTCCTGCTCGTCTCGCTCGCCGCTGTCGCGCTGTCCGGTTCGGCCTCGGCCCTGGCCGGCGCCGGGTCGGCCGCGGCGTTCCATCTGGCGGCCGAGCGCTCCGCCGGCCCGTCGGCGGATCCGGTCGCCCTTTCGAGCGACCCGCCGGCCTCCCTGCCGGGGGTCATCGCCACCGTTCCCGTGGGTCAGTTCCCGCTCTCGGCGGCCTACGACCCGGCGAACGGCCTCGTCTACGTGGCGAACTCGCTGTCCGACAACGTCAGCCTGCTCGACGGCACGGCGGTGGTCGGCAGCGTCAACCTCGCGCCGAACCAGACCGCTGACCCGCTCTTCGTCACGTACGACGCGGTGAACGGCTACGTCTACGTCGTCGACGGCACCGACGCCGAGACCGGCACCGGGGCGGTGAGCGTGCTGCTCGGCGA
>JASHYB010000019.1 GCA_030043255.1 Thermoplasmata archaeon
GACGAGCTTGCCCTCGAACTGCTGCTGGGCGAGCTCCACCAGGACCCCCGCCAGCTCGGGCCCCAGGCGCGACGGGGGGATGCGCACAACGTCCCGCCGGTGATCGAGATAATACATCCGCGGCGCGCGAGAAAGGTCCCCTATTTGATGGTTCGCCGCCGGCGGCCCCGAGCCCCTTGCCTCACGACGGGGCTCGCCGGGCCACCCGGCGCCCGTGGCCCGGGACCGGCCGGACCCGCGAAGCCCTGCTGGGGCACGCGCTCCGGGGCGCGGGCCGCCGTCCCACGGCAGGCCCCGCGGCCGGCGTCAGGCAGCGGTGGTGAACCGGACGGTCGCGGCGGCCAGTTTGCGCAGGGCCCGTGCCTTCAGCCGGAGGAAGAACGAGTCGAACAGCAGCAGCTCCATCGGGTCCCAGAGCATCACCCAGACCACGGTGATCAGCACGAGGTAGCCGAGCGCGAGCAGCAGCCCCCTCGCGCTCTCGGTCCCCAACTGGGTGTAGAACAGACCCGCAAAGAGGCCGGCGACCAGGATCACCGGGACGGCGTACCGGAACGCGGCAATCCCTTCCGTCCGGTTGACGGCGCTGTCGAGGCGGGCCAGCTCCGC
Organism: Thermoplasmata archaeon; assembly: GCA_030043255.1. Taxonomy (GTDB): domain Archaea; phylum Thermoplasmatota; class Thermoplasmata; order Lutacidiplasmatales; family UBA184; genus Lutacidiplasma. The sequence goes on from JASHYB010000019.1 coordinate 610, forward strand.
CTCGTTCGCGAAGTACCTCGCCAGCGCGCTGCGTGCACTGGCCTCCTCGGCGCGGGTCGACGGCGGGACCCGCAGCGTCACCACCAGCTCGAGGTGCGCCCGACGGCGCTGCGCGCGGGCGCACCGCAGCAGGTACGATGCGACCGACGGTTCGACCGGCGCGGCGGCGTGCGGGTACGCCGGCGTCGTTCCTGTGTCAAACAGGGATTTCAAGTCCGGCAGGTGGAGCTCGACGACGCCGGGGGTGGCACGGTAGGGCACGACAACGTCGCCGGGGGCGCCGACCACCGGCGACCCTCGGGTCGGGGGCGCGGCGGACTCGGGACGGGCGCTCACGTCGCCTGCGAGGACGCGGCGGCTATAATCGACCGCCGGGCGGGGCGGGCCGCCGGCCCGACCGGCTGGGCGGCAACCGTCCCTCCGACGCTCGCGCCGAAGCCGGTGCGAACCCTGTACGTGCCCGGGGGAGGCGAGCGGGCCGCCACGACCGTACCGGGAACCGGGGGCCCCGGCCTAGCGGGAAGGGGGGAGAGCCGCGTTGAGGAGCCGGTCGATCGTCCTCGGGAAGGCGTGCAGCCGTACCAGCGTCAACGCTTCCACCTCCACCACCCCGGGAGCGTCCCGGACCCACCGCTCCAGCTCCTCGACGCGGGCGGCGGAGCCCCCGAGCAGATAGTAGATGCCGACGTCGTCCGACAGCATCGGGCCGAACGCGGCGCGGGCGGTCTCCAGGGATCGAGGGTGCGCCCGGCGCAGGGCACGCGAGAACCCTTCGCGGTCCGCGGAGGTGCGGAAGCGGACGGTGGCGGCCACCACCGGCTCGGCGAGCGCGCGGAAGTCGAAGACCGGCAGGAACCAGACCGCCTGCCGGTCCAGCAACTGGCCGTAGCGGGTCGTGATGGTCCGGGTCGACACCCCGACGTGGCGGGCGACGGACCCGAGGGAGGCGGTCGGGAACTGCCGGAGCACCCGGACCACGCGGAGCTCCAGCGGCGACAGGCCCCGGTCCGACGGGCTGAGGGACCACGGGATCGGGACCCCGACCTCGGCGACACCGGAAAACCCTGCCAGCAGCTGGCGGAGGGTCTCGGGGTCGTCCTCCGGCGCCACGAGGAACGTCGCGGCAAGCCAGGGGCCCAGGAACTCGATTCCGGCGACCGCGCCGGGCAGCAGCGCGATCCGTTCGAACAGCTCCCGCTTGCGCACGGGGTCGGCCACCCGGACGTCGAAGGTGATCCCGGTCCGCCCGAACAGGAACGGGCTCGGCCAGACGTCGTAGCGCTGGACGAAGCCGGTCGCCTCCCACGCGCGCAGCCGGGAGGCGATCCGCGCCCGGCTGAGGCCGAGACGACGTCCGATCCGGTTGGCGTTCAGTCGAGGATCGATCCCGAAGATCGAGACGCCGCCGGCCGTGTACATCTCCCGCAGGATCCGGATGTCCAGGTCCCCGGCGGGCGGCAGGGTCCGCGGGTCGTCGGACGCCATCGCGGTCGACGGCTAGCGTTCCGAACTTTTGAGCTCCTGCGACGAAAGCGGAACGGCCTCCCGGCCCCGGTTCCGCTTGCGCGAGCCCCGCCGTCGGGGGCTTGACGTGCCCCGGGACCGTGCCTCCGACCGATGTCCGCCGCTCCGTCCCGCGCACCGTACGTCGCGCCGAGCCCGGCCCACGCCACCCGTCTGCTGACGGTGCTGGCCTCCGCCGCCCTGCTCGTGAGCTTCATCGAGACGATGCTGACCCCGGCGCTGCCGCGGCTGGGCACGTTCTTCGGCAACGCGCCCTACACGACCGTCGTCTGGATCCTGTCCGCCTACCTGCTCGTCGGGGTCGCGACCATCCCGATCTTCTCCAAGCTGGGGGACCTCTACGGCAAGCGCAGGATCCTCGGCCTGGTCCTCGTGGTCTACTCGGTGGCGGTCGCGCTCGCCCCGGCGACCCCGCTCCTCGGGGGGTGGCTCGGGCTGAGCCGGGCGAGCTCGATCTACCTGCTGATCGCGGTCCGCGGCCTGCAGGGCGTCGGCCTGGCGATGTTCCCGCTCGCGCTCGCCATGGTCGCCGAGGCGCTCCCGCCGGCGCGGGTCGCCCCGGCGCAGGGGATCGTGGCGGCGATGTTCGCCGTCGGCTCGGCGTTCGGCCTGGTCGGCGGCTCCTGGCTGATCCAGACCTTCGGCTGGCAGGTCGCCTACGCCTGCGTCCTGCCGTTCGTCCTCGTGCTGCCGGTGCTCGTGCGGACCTGGATGCCCGAGGGCCACCGGGGGACGGGGGGGCGCATCGACCTCACCGGGGCGGGGCTCCTCGGCGGGGCGCTCGCCTCGCTGCTGCTCGCGCTGACCCTCGGGCCCAGCTGGGGCTGGGACCGCTGGTCCGGGGCGCTGCGGGCCGGCTGGCCGGTCGGCACACCGGAGCTGCTGATCCTCGCGGGCCTACTGTTCGCCGGGTTCGTCCTGCGGAGCCGGCGCGTCGCCGAGCCGCTGGTCGACCTCGGGCGGTTCCGGGAGCGGAACATCGCGCTGGGCTACGCCGGCGCGGCGCTGGTCGGCCTGGCGATGTACGTCGCGTTCGTCGTGCTCACGGTCCTGGTGGAGTTCCCGATCGTCGGGCTCGACCAGGGGGTGCTCGCCTTCGGCCTGCTGAGCATCCCGACGACGCTGACGATGTTCGTCGCCGCGCCGCTGGTCGGCCGGGGCGTCGCCCGGTTCGGGCCCCGCCCGATGGTCCTGCTCGGCGCGGCGCTGTCCGGGGCCGGCTTTGTGCTGCTGCTCGCCTACCACGCGACGTACCTCGAGCTGATCACCGAGGCGATCCCGACCTTCACCGGGCTCGTGGCGGTCCTGGTCTCCGTGACCAACGTCATCGCGATGGCGTCGCGCCACGGCGAGCGGGGGATCCAGATGGGGCTCACCGAGATGTTCCAGGACCTCGGGGCGAGCGTGGGGCCGGTGGTCGTGGCCAGCCTGCTGGCGACGTTCACCCGGATCGCGCTGGTCCCCGACCCGGCGGCGCCGTCCGGCGCGATCGGCGTGGTCGTCCCGAGCGCTGCCGCCTTCTCCTGGACGTTCGGCGTCGGGCTGGCGATCGCGGTGCTGCTGGGCGTCATCGGCGCGGCGCTCACGAACTACCGGGCGGCGGCCGAGGCCCCCGCGGAGGCCGTCGCCGCCGCCCCGCGTCCGGCGACCGACTGACCTAGCGGCGGCGCGGGCGGGGGACCGTCGCCGGCGGGGCCACGGCGGCCGTCGGCGCCGGGAGGCCCAGCGTCCGGTCGGTCGTCGCGATCGAGGTCGGTCCGTCCGCGAGCTCGAACATCGAGCGGATCGCGTCCACGTTCTCCGGGACGACGATCGACTCCTGGTGGATCGCCTGGAAGAAGTAGGCGTCCCGGCCGTCGACCCGGATCCCCCGCTCCCACAGGACGTTCTCCATCAGGTCGGCCGACAGGCTGCCGCGCCCGGCCCGGTCGCGGGCGAACTCCATCGCCTGCGGGGTCCCCTCGACCCCCTCCCAGGCAGCGAACAGATGGAAGCGGGGGGTACTGCGGAACGCCGCGAGGAGCTCGTCGGTGCCCGAGGGGGCCCGGGCGAGCCGGACGTGGTTGACGTGCACGTGCATCAGGGTCGTCGGCACGACGACCGCGGCGGTGGCGATCGACAGCTCCGGCAGCACCGTCCGGGCGTCCGGGCCGTGGTGGGACGGCAGCTCCATCGTCGGCACGATGCCGTCGATCGGACCGCGCTTGGTCTCCGCCGGATCGGCGGCGCGGCGCACGAGCGTCACC
>JASHYB010000157.1 GCA_030043255.1 Thermoplasmata archaeon
GATCGAGGCGTTCGCGTCCTCGGAGAGCCTGGCGCCCGTAGTGTCCTACTTCCCCTCCGTGCTGGAGGTGGGGCCGTCCGTCGCCCTGGCGCCCTCGGAGGTACCGGGGGTCGTCGGCGACTCGGTCAACGGCACCGTCTATCTCCCTGCCGGGACCTGGAACTTCGGCTTTGCGTGCTCGACGCCGGCGGCCTCGAGCGTCTACGTCGACGTCACCCTGGACGACGCGACCGCGGAGCTCGTGGCCGGCCCGTCCGCGGTGCCGATCGCCTCCAGCGGATGGTACAGCGCGCCGGCGACCTGCGTCGCCGGTCAGCCGCAGAACCTGGCGCTGAACGTGAGCGGGGTCGGCGACGCGGCGGTGTCCGGCCTGCTCGCGCTGGCGCCGGCGGCCAACCCGGGGACGATCGTCCCGCTCACCGCGGTCGCGTCGGGCGCCGCGTCACTCCGGTTCGGGGCCGCGAGCGCGGGCCTGGCGGTGCTGGTCTCTCCCGAGGTGATCTCCCTCCAGCAGCTCACTGGGGCGACGGTGCAGGCTTCCGCCGCGGCGGGGGGTCTGACGATCTACGTCCTGGCGGTCTCCGCCCACGGGGCGTTCACGGTGCAGCTGCCGTTGTTCGAGCCGGTCGACTCCCTGGCCGTGCTCAGCAACACGACCGTGCTCTTGCTCACCGCCGCGGGCATCGTCTGCGTCGGCAGCCGCCGGATCTGGCGGAGGATGGCGGTCGGACTGGCGCGGCTGCGGTCGAGCCGTGGGGCGACGCCGGCGACGGGACGGCCCGGGTGAAGGTCCTGGAGATCTCCGCGCGCTACCCCCCCGGGCTCGGCGGGGTGGAGCGGCACGTCTCCGAACTCACTCGGGCCCTGGTCGGCCGGGGGCACGAGGTCACCGTTTGGACCTCCAACCTGCAGACCCTGAGGCCCCGCGTGGGCCTGCCGTCCGGCCGCAGCTTCGAGGACGGAGTGTGGGTCGAACGCATGGGGGCGTGGATCCCCCCGGGGCTGGCCGGCGTCGGCGAGCTCGTGCTGCCCCGGCTCACCTTACGGCTGCGCGAACGGGCCGCCGATTTCGACGTCGTCCATGCCCACGGCTTTCGATTCTTCCCCGTCTTTCAAGCGATCCCCGCCGTCCGGGGTTCGCGGGTACCGTTCGTGATCAGCTCGCACGCCTCCTTGGAGACCACGGTGGGCCAGAGCCTCTACGACCGGTGGGTCGTCCCCCGGGCGCTGCGCTGCAGCCGCGGTCTGATCTGCCAGACCGAGACGGAGGCCGGCATGTTCCGCGCCGCCGGCTGGGCCGGCCCTCTGCACGTCATCCCCCCCGGGGTGGACGAGCTCTTCCGAGCCGCGGGCGCGGCCGATCCCGTCTCCTCGACCGCCAGGGCCAGACCCCCTCGCCCCTTCCTCCTCGCGATGGGACGACTCGCACCGAACAAGGGACTGGACATCCTCATCCGCGCGGCGAAGCCCCTGCTCGACGGCCCGAACGATCTCCGTCTTGTCATCGCGGGCGAGGATCATGGTGCCCTGCCGAACCTTCGGCGGCTGGTCGCCGAGCTGGGTCTTCCGTCCCGGGTCGAGTTCCTCGGCCGTGTCAGCGAGCCCCAGAAGCTCGAGCTGCTCCAGCGGGCCGAGCTGTTCGCCTTCCCCTCGGTCGGCGGCGAGGCCTGGGGCTTGACGATGTTCGAAGCCCTGGCGGTCGGCTGCCCGGTCGTGGCCTCCCGCCTGGGGGAGGCGACGGAGCTCGCGGCTCGGGAGGGCTCGGCGCTGCTGGCCGATCCGGGCAGTGTTCCGGACCTACGACGGTGCCTGGAGACGGTCCTGGCTCACCCGGAGCTCCGCCCGTCCTGGGCTCAGGCCGGGCGAGCTCTCGCCTCCCGCTACAGTTGGGACCGAATGGCCGACGCCACGATCGAGGTGCTGGTCCGGGCGGCTCAGGGTGGATGACCTTCGCCAGTCCTGCGGGGCCCGCCCTGCGACCGAGCGGGGAGACCGCGGCCGTCATCTGCGTCCGAGCGACCCAAGAGTCCGGCCCCGTGCGTGCACCTGAACCCATATGTCCGAGCGTTGGCGTTCCGGAGGGTCTGCGGTGACCGAGTCGAGCTCCGACGGCGCTACGGCCGACCCGGCGAACCCGCCGGGCGGGTCGAACTGGCTCGTTCGATGGTGGCGGGCACTGGGTATCGATTCGGCGGTCGCGTTCGCCCTCGGCGTGCTCGTGCTGACCTTCATCGACCTGCACGCGCTGACGAACCGGGCGCTCGACTACTCCGATCTCACGGTGCCGTACCTCCGCGGCTCGGCACTGGCCGAGCTGTCCGCGCCGAACCCGTGGTATGCGCTCGCCACCCGTGCGACGTTCGCCGTCGCGCCCAACGGCTACGGCCTGGTCCTGAACGTCGTGGACGTCTACTCCTTCGCGGTCGCGCCGGTCACGATGCTCGTCCTGCTCCGCCAGCTGGGCCTCGGTCGGCTGCCGCGCTTCGCCGGCGCGATGTTCTACCTCGTGAACCCGGTCGTGCTGGCCCAGGCGGCCCCAGGGTTCTTCTCGTGGAGCCTGTTCCTGATCCTAGCCCCGCTCATTCTCGCCGCGCTGGTCGCCTACGAGCAGACGAACCGCTTCCGGTACCTCCTGATCGGGCTCCTGATCGTCGTCCTCCTCCTCCAGCTGGACCCGCTGGACGGACTGCGCCTGATCGCCCCGTTGCTGGTCGCCGCGTTGGCCGTGCCCTGGATCACCCGGCGCGCCAAGTCGGCCGGCCGGATCGCGCTCGACTACGCGGCCGCGCTGGTGGTGTTCGGGGCCCTGCTCGCGATCGACCTGCTCCCGTCGATCGCCCGCCTCGGGTACGACTTTGCGGCCGGGTCGACCTCGTCGTCGACTTTCTACGCCTTCCACATGGCCAACGTCACCTTCACCTACCACGCCCAGACCCTGGCCAACAGCATCTCGGCGCTCGCCCTGTACCCCGCGGGACCTCTTGCCCACCTCGGTTACGCCGACACCGCGGTCTGGACGCTCTGGTTCGTCATCCTGGTGGCCGGCCTCGCCGTCACGGCGGGGGCCTGCCTGCTCGAGGGGCGCTTTTCGCGCGAGCCGAACCGGGCGACCTACGCGGTGTACCTCGGGCTGGTCGCCGTGCTCGTGGGGTTGCAGGTCGGCATCTCCTCCGGCGCGCTGCTCGGGCTGTTCCGGCCCGCGCCGTTCCTGTTCGACTACGAGTATCCGACCATCTTCAACTACATCCAGATCGTCCTGTACAGCGTCTTCTTCGCCGTGCTCGTCGACCGGTCGGTCCGCTTCGTCCGGGCGCTCCGGCCGAGCCCCGAGACCCGGGCCCTGCGGTTCTCGCTCGGGCGGGCCAACTACATCCTGGTGGTCGGTCGCGCCCCTGCGGCCGGGGTGTCCGGGTCGCCCCGCGAACGTTCGGTCGCGGCCCGCCTGGTGGCCCCGGGGATCGCGTTCGCTATCGTCGCGGTCCTCCTGCTCGGGGCCAACTATCCCACGTTCGCCCGGGGTCCGAACGACCCGCTCAACCCGACCACGGACAGCTCCGACTTCCTGCCCGGGTTCTACGCGCAGCTGGGCAGCTACCTGGCGGCCCAATCGGGCGTCTACCGGGTCCTGCCACTACCGCTGAACTACAGCAGCATCGTGTGGCTGGAGTCTGCCCTGCCGCTCGACAGGGTGTTTGGCATCCCCTACGCCGGGCTCAACTCCCCGGGAGTATACCCCAACTCGACGGTCCTGCTCACCGTCCTCCAGGCCCTGATCGCCAACTCCACAGGGGAGCTCGCCCAGCTCCTCGCGCAGGACAACGTCCGGTACGTCCTGATCTCGAACCCCACGTCGGCCGGCGCGCTGAAGCTGGACACGACGGGCTACAACTTCTACCTCGCGGGAGGCGGGCACAGCTTCGTAGAGCTGTTCGACGCCGCCCCGGGCTTCGAGACCGCCCTCAGCACGGCGAACTTCGTCCTGCTGCAGGACACGCTCTACACGGCGCCGGTCGTCCTGCCGCCGGCGGTGGTCACCTATCGCGCGGCGGCCGCCCCCGACGGAGGACCGGCCCTGGCGCCGCGGGAGCTGCTGTCCGATTCGAACCTGACCGTCGCGTCGTCCTGGACCAGCTGGACCAGCTGCGCCGGTCCGAAGTCGAGCTACATCGACTTCGGGACCCTCGAGGTGAGCCTCCGGACCTGTGTCGGAAGCGATGCGACCGGCAGCTCGACCCACACGCCCCAGACCGAGATCTACCAGCGCGTGACGGTCTTCCCCGGCGAGCGGCTGACCGTCGAGGCGAACTTCTCCGCGGTCGCGGTGGGGGACCCGAGCCTGATCGTCATCTTCCACGACGCCAACGACAGCAGCGGCTTCTACAGCGCCCAGCAGTACTTCCCCACGATCTCCGACCTGGACGCGGCCCACTTCTTCTACAACGTGACCGCACCCTCCGCGGCGCTGTTCGCGTACATCGGGCTGCAGACGTTCAACTCTACGGCGGCGGTGGCGAACGTCACGCTCGGCGGGCTCGACGCCTACGCCCAGTACGCCTTCTCGGACGTGACGCCCTACACCGACGTGCCGGGGGTCACCAACGGCACCGTCCTGGTCGCCGACACCGGGCCCATCACCACGCTCTCGCCGTACTTCCCGGCGGTGGTCGAGTCGAGCCCCTCGGAAGCCCTGCAGGCTTCCGAGGTCCCGCTGGCCCTGGGGGACACCCCGACCGGCGTCGTGTTCGTCGGCGCCGGGGCCTGGAACTTCACCCTCGCGTGCGGGGCGGGCAGCTCAGCGGAGCTCTACGCCGACCTGGCACCGTACAGCGTCAACGTCACGCTGAACGACTCCTCGGGGTCGACGGCCACCACCGGCGGCGGCTGGTGGGCGGTGCCCGAGCGGTGCACGGGGGCTTCCGCGGTCCTGACCCTGACGGTTGGAGGAAGCGGGGACCTCGGCGTTGCGGGGCTGTTCGCGATCTTCGGGCCGGCGAGCGGGACCGCCTCCGCCGTCGTATCGCTCGCGCCGGCGGCGACCGCCTCGTACCGGCTGAGCGTCACCTCCCCCGGCCTCGCCGCGCTCTACACCGTCGAGGTCGCCTCGCTCCGGCCCTCCGGGCCGGCTCGGACCGTCGCGAGCGCCCCGCTGGAGGGCGGGACGCTCTACGTCGTCAACGTCTCGGCGGGAGGTTCGATCCTCGTGGCCTTCCCCGACCTCGCGCCGGTGAACTCCGCCACCGTGGCGAGCAACGTCGCCTCGCTGCTCCTCGCCTCGCTCGGGCTGGCGCTGATGGTCAGCCGTCGTCTCCGCCGGACCGGCGCCGAACTGGC